>JAIRVW010000016.1 GCA_031253705.1 Brucellaceae bacterium | reverse complement strand
GCCCCGTCTTCAAAACTCACAAGAACATAATCACGCTCTCCGGCCAGTTCCGGCACGCGTACCCTGTCGCCAACCGTTAAACCTGCCTGAGACCATGGAACAGAAAAAGCAACTGTACGACGCTCAGCCCGTTTTCTTTCCAGCCAGCCTTCGGCCAGCGCCTGCGCCTGTCCGCTTTCCATCGCCGCAGATATAGAGAGGCTTTCATGACCGGCACGCTGCCAGCCGTATTTTTGCGCCAAAGCGCTGCCGGACTGATAATCCCGCAAAGCATCACTGAAATAAATCTCAGCGCTTGCAGGCAATTCCTCTACATCCTCCAGAATACGCACCGGCAATGCCTCGTCACGTTCCAGTGCATAATCCTGAATGGCAATGGGATTCTGACGCTGCGTGAGGTTGCGGAATACCAGCCTTTGATTTCCCTTCGCCTGCTCAAACGCTACAATTCCGAATATATCCATCAGCGGTTCCAGCAATGCTCTGCCACTCGCCGGATTATCCGCAATATAGCCGGACAGATAACCTTCGACTCCTCGACAATCGGCCAGTCCTTCCAGCCCGAAATCTTTCAGCAAGGCCAGCAGCAATTCATCCAGCGCCACACCACTCAGACGACCATTGAGCCAATGCCCTGTTGCCCAATTGGCAGCATCGCCCCAGATATCTGCTTTCAGCGGATATTCCGGAAACGGTCGCGTATCCCAAGCCCAAACATAGATCTGCTCGGGATCAAGCATTGTGCCGCCATAGAGCGGCGACACCGGATTATGCTCTCCCGCAGCATTCCAACAGGCAAAATGCGCACGCAAAAAACGATCCGGCGCAATATCACTGCGCGAACCGTCGGAGAAATAAGGCACAGCATTTTCTGAGGATTTCGGATCAGGGAATACATTCGGCTGGTTCGGCCCTTTATCAACCGCAGCACAACCAAGTTCGGTAAACCAGAATGGCTTGGACATTGGCTGCCATGCCGTGGGCTGTGTCTGCTCAGCTCCATTAATGCGGTTGAAATGCCGGTTCTGCCACCACGAGCGCAAATCCTTATAGCGAAACACCCATGGCTTACCCGCCAGACCATCCGTTATTGCTGTACGCTTGCGGGCACGTCTGTCTTCATCCGAGGCATAATACCAGTCATAGCCCTCACCACCGGCAATGGCATTTTGCAAAGTGTCTTCGTCATAGGCAGAAGGCGGGAACGCCGGATCGATACTGCGCTCATCACCATCGCGCCAGTCACTCAACGGCATATAATTATCAATACCGATGGCATTAACTGCCGGATGCGCCCAGAGCGGATCAAGATGAAAGAACACATCACCGCTGCCATCCTGCGGATGATAGCCAAAATATTCCGACCAATCCGCACCATAGGTAATTTTACAATCGCCACCTAAAGATGTGCGTGCATTTTCAGCCAGTTCGCACAGGGTACTGACAAACGGAAAATCATTCTGTTCATTGCGGATGTGCGTCAGGCCGCGCACTTCCGAGCCGATCAGAAAAGCATCCACCCCACCGGCAGCACGCGCCAATTCCAGATAATGGCGGATGAAATTCTTATAGCCGTTCGTACCATCGGAAAAACGGGTAAGTTGAAGCGTTGCATCCGCTGTTTTATCTGCTCCCACCGGCACACCAATTCTGCCGCGCCACGGATAGGCAGGCTGAAAACCATTATGGTCAAGCGCAGGTAACTGGTTATCAGCAGGAATATCCATCATGATAAACGGATAAAGTGTGACTTTCAGTCCGCGCCGCTTCGCATCTTTAATCGCAGCGATGACCGAGAAATCACTCGGTGTCCCGCCATAGGCTTTCTCAGTGCCATTATCAGAAATCAGATGCGCGGATGCACGGTCAACTGCGCCAACCCGCCATTGATGGCTTGGCTTTCTTGCGCCCCGCGCTGTAACAGCAGGCAATATCTGACATTCCCCAGCGCGCAGATCGGTGCCCAACCACGGCACGATCAGAGCCACGGTTTTCAGGTTCGGACATAGCGCCTGCAACTCATCCAGCGATGCCGTCCAGTCGCTTTGCGCCCGCAGAGTGTTGCGGTTGATTGCTCTTGTCTCACCGGGGCGCGGCTCATCGCGTACCATCTGCGGCGACAGGCCAAATTCCGTTGCACCGGGGATAAGCGCAACGGCCTGAATATCCCGTGCCAACCTGCCGACACTGCGCATGACCTCAAATTGCAAAAGCGGGAGACGATTGCCATAGGCATCAACCGGCAAGCGTTCAAACACAACATAGGAGGTGCCGCGATAGGCAGGCGCTTTCCCCGCGCCCTGCCGCGCTTCGATCAGCGGGTCGGGCTGCTGCGTTTCAGTGCCTTTATAGACACGGATAGTGACCTGCGTCTGATCCAGCTCCTTGCCATCCGCCCAGATACGCCGGATGCCGGAAATTTCCCCCTGCGCTACCGCAAATGCCGCATTGGCATAATAGCTGTAGGTGGTGGTTTTCTCTTCCTCGAAACGTGTCGCCCAGATCAGTGTACTGCCGACACGCATCGTGCCATAGACAGCAGGCAAAGCCGCCCCTTCCTCCGCCTGCATCGGACGTGTACCGGACAGACGTGGCCCTTCAATACGCCGCGTTGAATTGATCAGCGCAGTATCGACCATATAGCCGCCCATCGCCCCGATAGCACTGCCGATTGCCGCACCAACAGGGCCAAACAGCCCGCCAATCATGCCGCCTGCGGCCTGAAGAACCAGTGTACTCATGCGAGAAATAACCTGTCTTCAAACCGAAGGATTTTCATAACTCTCTGGGAATGCAAAAATGGCTGCAATACGCTGCCGCCATTGCGGAACCAGTGCGGAAAGCGTCACACTATGCCCCTCATAAGCATGGATGAAGCGGTTATTCTCCGCCATGATACCTAAATGTTTGGCAGCCACACCGTCCCGCCAGCGAAAGATCAGCAGATCACCGGCCTGCATCTGAGCTTGCGGTTTTAAATGCATATGCCGTCGCGCCGCATCAATCAGCGGCTCATTTTGGACAAGCTCTGCCCAGTCGCGGGAATAGGTACCCGCATCCTCAGGCTCCGTGCCATAAAGCTCCCGCCAGATACCGCGTATCAGCCCCAGACAATCACAGCCAACCTGCAAGCGGCTGGCACCGTGACGATAAGGTGTGCCAAGCCATTTCTCAGCAATCACCAGCACTCTGTCATTGACCGGCACTGTCATCATGGCACCAGTACCCCGCCGTCAAAGTTGCCTTCACCACCGGCAAAACCATAAGCAGCATCATTACCGGGAATATGCGGAAAGCCGCGAAAGTTCTCATGATTGGCAAAGCGGTCACGGCATTGCTGAAAGCTCTTGTCGCAACCCGCTAACACGCGAAAGCGGTCACCGATCTGAACGTCATAGACCGGCAGCTCCTGAAGGATCAGACTTGCCGCCTCCTCCTGTCTAAGGTGCGAAACAATATTATTCACGCTGCCCTGATTTTTCCCGCTGAGCCACTGCAGGCTCCCCCGCTCGAACCAGTGCGATGTAAAACCACTCAGATTTGAGACCACCAGATCCTGCCCGTTGACAACCTCGACTACGCCCTCACTGGCATAGCGCGGGTCAGCAGAATTGATGCCGCAGCGCTTATCTGCAAATTCCGCATCACAGCCGCGTTTGGCACGCCGCCCGAAAACACGATCCAGCAGAGCGGCGCTGCTTTTCAGTTCAGCCGTAAATCGCATTCCGCTACGGGTAATTTTTCCGATCACACTGCTGCGCAATAACACCGCCTGCTCCGGCTGCGCCCAGTTGACCAGATAAGTCTCAACAGTCGCACCGTCATAAAGCCCGCGCTCAATATCCGCATCAGTCAGAGCATCACTGGTCAGCGCCCCTTCAATCTCGGAACTGTCTACCGCGAGGCCAAGCTGGCTTCCGGCCTCAGAACCATTCATCCCGCTTTGCGGAAAGCAATTTATCCCATGCACGGATAATGTTCTGTCATGGTCACAAAAGCCCAAAACCTCACCGTCTTTGCGGCGCAAAATCCATGCAAAACAATGTGTTGTCACATCACCCTGCAAATGTGATTCAAGTGCCGGATCGAGCGTCAGCATCACTTCACCTCAACGATCGGAATGGACGGAATTTCACCGGCTTTGAAACTGGCAATACTGGCGCTAAGCCTGTCCGTATCAAAGCGTACCGGCACATCGAACAGGAAACCCGCAGTCACTTTCGCCTGCGGTGGCGGCACATAATCTTCGTGAACCTCCACTATGCCTGTCAGCCAATTCACGCTGAACGCATCACCCGCAAGCACCTCCCCCTCCAAAGCAATTTGCACAGTACCCAACACAGGCTTGGTAATGATGCGCTGATAATCACCATAATGTTTCGCCAGCTGAAACTGTCTTATAACGCCATCTCCTCGCCCCAGAAACTGATCTGTTGGTTGCGGCGGTGCATCCTGTTCTGATGAAAGATGATCAAACGGATCGCGAAACCGGAAGGCATAAAGCGAACCGCGCCGCGCCTCGAAAAAGCGCAGCACATCGCGCAGATCATTGAGCGAACGTAAACCCGTTCCGGCATCATAAAAGCGGCGCGACATTGACCAGCGTGCATTGCGTTTTTCGTGTCCCGAGGTCAGGCTCACAATCTCATTGCGCCATTCCGGCCCGCCGGTTGCCCCGAAAGAAACACCGAGCGGAAAAGGCACATCATGAAATGAAGATAAATCCTGCATGTACCGTCCCCTTCACATTCGTCTGGTGCCGTGGCGCACTGCGCGCGCCAGCATGGCACTGACCTGTGCTTCCGAACAGCTAAAGGAAGCAGCATCAGGTGATGACATATTGAAATTGATCTGCATGGCACGCCCGCCACCACCACTGCCCATAGCCACGCCAAGACTGCCGTCACTGCCGCGTGCCAATGGCAAAATCGCCTCGGCTCCCGCCTCACCAGCCACGCCGAAACCACTGCCCAGTCCGAAATATGTCGGACTGGAAACCACACCGCCTTTAGCAAAAGGTTTAACCCCGCCCAAGCCGCCAAGCCCGCCCATCAGGCCGGAGAACATCGAGGAGAATAATCCCTGTAACGGTTTCATCCCCGCATCCAGCGCCATAGAAGCCATATTCGACGCCAGCCCGTGCAATACTTCGTCCAGCCCTTTGCCGGATGTGACCGCACTTTTGAAAGCTGAAGTCAGGCTCTGCCCAAAGGAACCGGAACGCTTCTGCAAATT
>JAIRVW010000427.1 GCA_031253705.1 Brucellaceae bacterium | reverse complement strand
CTCCCTGCCCCTATGTCTCTGTCAAAAAAGTGCAGGCTTCTACCCGAACATTTGCCGGAAATGACACAAAAAGCAGGCATAATCACCAAAATAACAGGCAATATGCGATTCAAAGCAGCGCATTTGACAGCGTAAGCGCCTGATTGAGTCTTTAAAAAGTGAATTCGTAAGGGAGATTGAACTGAAACACTGCTCACAAACCGGCAGTTTCACATTATTTATCGCCGGATATATCGCGTAACATTAAACACCGTTTTCAGGACACAGCGTTGCCGGTTATGCGACTTGATTTATGCGCGCCTGCATCATAAATTCCCTCTATGCAGAGAGGTTCAGACAAGTCTTTGAGCTTTTCTCATAGCTAATTTTAATCCAGTTCTCAGGGCGGGGTGTAATTCCCCACCGGCGGTAACGGGTGAAAACCCGAAGCCCGCGAGCGCTTAATTGGAATGCAATACAGGCACTATGTGCCAACGCATATTCTGGTTATGGCGTGCTGAAAATGGTGTTTTTCGAGAACCGGAGCGGAGTGTACTTTTAGTACATGAGCACCGGCAAGCGTAGAAAAACGACATTTGCAAGCCGCCAGAGCCTGAATATTCTGATTAGGGTCAGCAGATTCGGTGCAACTCCGAAGCCGACGGTCATAGTCCGGATGAGAGAGAGCGGGGCTGAAACATTGTTTTGCGGCGACTTTTGTCGTCCGTATTATGCGGTTTTCTTCCCGTAGCATTTCCCACTCCCTGGGGTAACAGGCTTACGAGACAGGAAGAAAACGTTGAGCCAAATTGCCTCTGTTCAGACTTTAAAACCAACCGTTCGCGGTGCTGCGCTCATGCTTGCAGCCTGTGCGGCCTATGCGGGTGTCAATGTTGCAACCCAATGGGCAGGCACACGCACCGGTATTCCTTCTGTGGTCATTGCGTTCTGGCAATATGTCATTGCACTGGTGCTGACCTTGCCGCTGTTGATCCGCGAGGGCGCACAAGCATTACGCACCAATCATCTTGGCCTGCATATTATTCGTGTGGCACTGGCTGCTGCCGGTGTGCAGGTCTGGATTTTCGCCCTCACCCATGTGCCGATCTGGCAGGTGATTGCACTATCCATGACATCGCCGTTTTTTGTTATTCTTTGCGCAAGACTGTTTCTGCGCGAGGCCGTAACACGCACACGCCTGCTCACCACACTGACAGGCTTTATCGGCGCATTGATCATTATCGCGCCATGGTCAGACACCTATACGGTCTATTCCCTGCTGCCAATTCTCGCCGCAGCGCTCTGGGCCGGTTATTCGGTGATGACCAAATATCTGACCCGCTTTGAAACCACCGCCAGCATTTCCATGTATATGCTGATCCTGCTCACCCCGATTAATGGTGCGCTCTGGGCAGCATCGGGCATCGGCTTTCCGGAAATTGCGGCACCATCAGTTGAAATCTGGTCAATCCTGCTCACCATCGGCATTCTCACCGCCATGGCGCAATATTTCCAGATCGCAGCCTATTCCGCGGCAGATGCCGTTTATCTGCAGCCGTTTGATGATCTGAAACTGCCGCTGAATGTTATTCTCGGCTGGATCGTTTTTGCCGCCACGCCAAGCATCAATTTCTGGCCGGGCGCTCTGCTGATCGTCGGCGCATCGCTCTATCTGATGCGTCAGGACAGCGGACAATCCGCCAAATAAAACAAACAAAAACGGCGGGTTTTCCCGCCATTTTTTTATCATTACTCATTTGTTTTGCGCGTATTTCACCCCAAAATCGCTGCACACTTTTGGGAATACTCTTTTAATGTCCCGCTGCCTCTTTTGGCACATCGCCGGGCTTGCGCATCATAGTGGCGAACAAAGCCAGCGTTAGGAACAACGCCGTCAAAATCATAAAGACATCAATAAATGACATCAGCGTTGCCTGCTGGCGCACCATGCCTGAGAGCTTAACCAGCGCAATATTGGCACCATCCATACCCGCAGCATTATATTTCGCGGTCAGATTGGCCAGCATCTCCTGTGCTTCATGATTGCCCCAGTTCAGATGCTCCGACAATTGCGCATAATGCAGATCACTGCGGCGCATCAGCATTGTATTGATCACCGCCAGACCAATCGCACCACCCAGATTACGCATCAGGTTAAACAGACCCGATGCATTTTTGATGTGCGACGGCGGCAGCGTGCCAAGCGCCAGATTGTTGATCGGCACCATACACAGCATCATCGAACAGCCGCGCAGAATCTGCGGCAGCAGCAGTTCATAGAAATCCCAGTCTGCTGTCAGCCCTGTCATCACATAGGTACCGCCGGCAAAACCGATAAAGCCGATCATCATCATCAGTCGCGGATCCATCCGCGTTGAGAGAAAACCGGCCAGCGGCGCGGTCATAAACATCGCCAGACCACTGACAAACAGCGCCTCACCGATCATCAGCGCGTCATAACCACGGATACTGCCGAGATAGAGCGGATAAAGATAGGTCAGACCATAGAGCCCTACCCCCATGATGAAGGAGAAGCTGGAGCCAAGCGCAAAGTTCATATTCTTAAAGGCTGACAGATCGACAATCGGCTCCTCTGCCGTAAATGCCCTGTAGAAGAACATCAGTGCACCGGTCACCAGCACCACAGTCATGATCACAATATGGCTGTCTTCAAACCAGTCATTGCGCGGGCCTTCTTCCAGCACATATTCCAGCGAACCGAGAAAAGCCGCCATACCGGCCAGACCCCACCAGTCGAACTTGGCCAGCAGGGATTTATCGCCCTTGTCAAAATCAATCAAATTCCACGCGGCAATCGCCACCAGAATACCAGGGCCGACATTGACGAGAAACAGCCAGTGCCATGAAAACGCATGCGAGAGATAGCCGCCGATGGTCGGCCCCACGGTCGGCGCCAATGTTGCCACCAATCCGACAATCGGAGACACAATTGAGCGCTTTGACGGCGGAAAGATCGTAAAGGCCGCCGCAAACACACTCGGGATCATACCGCCGCCGATAAAGCCCTGAATGGCGCGGTAGACGATCATCTGCTCGATATTCGTCGCAGTCGCACAAAGCACGCTGGCGAGCGTAAAACCGGCCGCAGAAATGGTGAACAGAACACGGGTGGACAATAAACGCCCGAGAAAACCGGAAAGCGGGATCATCACCACTTCGGCAATCAGATAGGAGGTCTGCACCCATGAAATTTCATCAGAGCTGGCACCTAAGCCAGCCTGAATTTCAGCCAGAGAGGCAGACACAATCTGAATATCCAGAATGGCCATAAACATACCGAAGACCATTGCCAGAAAGGCAAAGGCTTTCCTCGGATCAATCTTCTCTTCGGCCGCAGGCACAGCCTGCATTGTGGTTGATACAGCCATAGCTGAACAGCCTTATTGTGCCGCTGCAATATTTTGCGGCGCAGTGCGTGTATCCACGTCCACAACCACGCTCAGACCTGCACGCAG
>JAIRVW010000423.1 GCA_031253705.1 Brucellaceae bacterium | reverse complement strand
GCAGATACCAAACAGCGGAATGTCAGTTTCAATCAGTTTTTTAATGGTTGGCACTGCGTATTCACCGGTAGCCGCCGGATCGCCAGGGCCGTTGGACAGGAATACGCCGTCCGGATTGTGTGCCAGAATATCTTCTGCCGTTGCTGTTGCCGGAACAATCGTTACCTTGCCGCCGAGGTCAGCAAACAAGCGCAGAATGTTACGCTTGATACCGTAGTCAACCGCCACAACGTGGAACTGTTCTTCGCTCTGGCTGCCGTAACCTTCATTCCAGACCCATGATTTTTCTGTCCATACAGAAGACTGGCCGGAGGTTACATTCTTGGCGAGGTCGAGATCCACGAGACCTGCCCATGCAGCCGCACGTTTTTTGAGTGCCGGAATATCGAAATTGCCGCTCGGATCATGAGCGATCACGGCATTGGCTGCGCCTTTTTCACGGATCAGGGCGGTCAGTGCGCGTGTATCAATATTGCTGAGGCCGATAATGCCGTGCTGCTTCAGCCATTTGTCGAAATCCTGCGTGGAGCGGTAGTTCGACGGAGAGGTGATGTCAGCTTTGAGAATGGTGCCGACTGCACCGGAGCGGCTGGCCGGATTGAGGCGCTCGCTGTCTTCTTCATTGGTGCCGACATTGCCGATATGCGGGAATGTGAAGGTTACGATCTGGCCTGCATAGGACGGATCGGTCAGAACTTCCTGATAGCCGGTGAGGGATGTGTTGAAGCAAACCTCTGCTTCAATCGCACCGACTGCGCCGACGCCTTTGCCCTCAATGACAGTACCGTCTGCCAGTACGAGAACAGCTGTAGGCTTGGAAGTCGTCCAGGGTGCGGTTTTAAATGTGGTTTCGGTCATTGAGGCACTCCTGATCAAATTGCGCGCTGTCTGTTGGCGTGTCGCGTCCGGAACCGGCTTGTGGTCGGCCATCTGAACGGCAACTATGTGTTATATGTGCAGAGACAACCCGGTATGACATATACCAGGTGTGCAAAAACGCGCCGGATACAATATGCTCCGTCGCGAGAATGAATAAAATCTTCTGCTAAGATTAACAATGTAAAGAAATCTGAGCCTGCGGTCAATTACTGCATCGGATGTTTTCCCGAGAAAAGCAGGCGAAGCGCTTAAAAAATACCGTCAGGCTCGAAATTACCGGCCTGTATCCTATATAAAGAAGATGCGGGATTGTCGTGGTTGCGAAGAAAAATCGCCCGCATACTTTCGCCTCAGCGTGAAATTGCGCTATAAGACCATTGATTTGCTTATTCCGGCCAGCGCTGCTGCATTCGGAAGTGCCTTGCGTTTTGATGAAACGCGCGCTTCGGTTTTGTTCAGTTGCCGCACACTCTCTGTGCTGAGCCTGACCGGATTTTATAAATTTAACAGGCCGGATAACGAGAATAAGATTGCTATCCTGTTTAAGGAGATGAAAATGCTGCGTCAGGAAATTTCGCAAGCGCTGACAACGGCTATGAAAGCCCATGAGAAAATGCGCGCCTCCACGCTGCGCCTGATTATGGCTGCTCTGAAGGATCGCGACATTGCCAATCGCGGTGCAGGCAAAGACCCTGTGTCGGATGATGAAATTCTGGCAATTCTTGCCAAGATGATCAAGCAGCGTGAAGAATCCGCCAAAATGTACGAAGAAGGTAATCGTATTGAACTGGCTGAAAATGAACGTGCTGAAATCGAGATCATCAGAGAGTTTCTGCCGCAGCAGCTGAGCGATGAAGAAATCCGTGCGAACAGTGCCGCCGCCATTGCCGAAATCGGTGCGGAAGGCCTGCGCGATATGGGTAAGGTGATGGCTGTTCTGAAAGAGCGCTATACCGGCCAGATGGATTTTGCCAAGGCCAGCGGTGTGCTGAAAGAATTGCTCGGTAGCTGATCTGAGAGAATAAAGAAAAAGCCCGCGTTGATCGCGGGCTTTTTTATTTCAGCTTTCTGTCACCGTTTTCAGGCGGGTGCCGCCGAGCATGCCTTTTTCTTCCAGTACCGGATAGGCCATGGAAGCCAGAAGTGAGTTGATCTGTTTGAGATCGCGGATTGTATCCAGATGGATCGAGCTGGTTTCAACACTGCGAACAGTGCCATCACGCAGGCGCTGGAAATGCATTTCGCTCATGCGTTTTTCCATATCACGCAGATGGTCTTTTTCACGCACCAGTTGGCGCGCCGTATAGCTGTCGCGCGATACCAGTACGTTAAAGGCCAGATGGGCATTGGAAACCACCATGGCGTGGAATTCTGTCAGTTCGTCCCAGCCTTCTTCCGTAAATTCCAGTTTGCGATCCATCTTCTTCTGCACATGCACCAGCATGTTGCGCACGATAATATCGCCGACCTGTTCCAGCTTGACGCAGGCACCGAGCAGTTCCTGCGTACGCAGTGCCTCATCTTCGCTCAGATTTTGGGTGGCGAGTTTCGCCAGATAGAGTTTGATGGCAGCATGGCGGCTGTCCAGACGATCATCCAGCTTGGCCAGCTCATTAATACCGACCTGATCCGGTTTCTCATAAAGATCCATGATGCGGCGCAGCATGACATCAACGGTTTCACAGGTGCGCACAACTTCACGCGTCGCATTGCCGAGTGCCAGCGGCGGCGAGTTGATCACACTCATATCCAGAGCGCTGATCTCTTGCGTGAACAAAGGTTCGGCAGAGGCTTCCGGCTTGGCTCTGAGATTGACCAGTGCCTCTGTCGCGCGCAGCACGAGGCCGGATAGTGGGATACCGGCGATCAGGATAATCGTATTGAACAGGATATGCGCATTGACCACCTGACTGGCCGGATCTGAGCCGAGGAAATCGACCGTTGGCTTAAAGGTCAGGAACAGGATCAGAATAATCAGCGAGCCTGCACCGCGCATCAGCAGATTGCCGAGTGGCACAACGCGGGTTTCAGCCGGTGCATTACGTGTGAGCAGCGGGGCAATAATGGATGAGCCGAGATTGACGCCAAGCACCATTACCACTGCGAGATCAGGATGGATCAGGCCGCGCGACGCGAAAGAGGTGAGCAGGATGATCGCTGCAATGGATGAGTGAAACAGCCATGTCATCAGCGCTGCGAGCAGATAGGTGGTAACCGGATCGCTCGCCAGATAATTGACAATCACCGGCAGCAACTGACTGTCGCGCAATGGTGTTGTCGCTTCGCCGGTCAGCTCCAGCGAGAGAATAAGCAGGCCGATGCCGACCAGAATTTTACCGTTCTGACGCCAGAACAGGCGCTCGGAAGACATGGACAGGAATGTGCCTGCCACCAATGCCAGCGGCACCAGCAGGGTCAGATCATAACTCAGGATTTTAACAACAAGAGCAGAGCCGAGTTCGCCGCCGCGCACGGCCATAAGGCCGGCCACACCGCTGACAAAGCCGGCGCCGACAAAAGAGCCGACAAGCAAGGTAACCGCGGTGGAACTTTGTAAGGAAACGGCCAGCAGAATACCGAAACTCACCGCCAGAAGCGGTTTTTGCATATATTTGCGCAGTCGTCGTCGCAAACGGTCGCCATAGGCGCTTTCAACGCCTGCACGAACCATACGTGTTGCCCATAAGAGCAGCGCGACTGCTCCTGCAAGATGCAGGAGAACGACTGAACCATTCAAATGCGTATTCCTTTTTTATTACCGGATGATTAGCCCATCCTTTGTTGTTCCCCGGATTGTCTCCGGATGTTTCGTACCCGCTCGCGCCGGTCATGCATTGCTGCGATGATATGATGGAATGATCGGGACAGATAATGCCGTGTCAAAACGTACACTGGCTAAGCAATCTAGGCACATTATGCTTAATTTGGAAGAGGGTTTCTGCCTCTAAGAAACGGTATTTAAAGTTTTTATGACAAATTTATGACATTTAGCCGACTAACACATAATTCCGCATTTTCGGGCTTGGTGGCATAATATTGCGACATAAACAGAAAAGATGATAAGCGATAATTGTGACAGTTGTGCCGTCAGTCAGCGGCGTTCGCGCGGCGCAAATGAAAGCATATGTGAGTATCGGGGAAAGATGCGCCTGAGAGGCGTGTTTTTCTGTATTCCGTGCTATTAAGAGAGAAGGGCAGGTCCGGTTGTTCCGGATATTGGTGCGCCCTGATATGACAGCTGAGAGAGAATTTTAAGACGTATGCGTTTTCCCCCGTCCTTCCTTGATGAAATCCGCGAGCGCGTTCCGATATCGACAGTGATCGGGACACGGGTGAGCTTTGATCGCAAGAAAACCAACGCATCCAAGGGCGATTACTGGGCATGTTGTCCTTTCCACGGGGAGAAGAGCCCGAGTTTCCATTGTGAAGACCGCAAAGGCCGTTACCATTGTTTCGGCTGTGGTGTGACCGGCGATCATTTTCGTTTTCTGACCGAGCTGGAAGGCCTGAGCTTTCCTGAGGCTGTGACCCGCATTGCTGATATGGCCGGTGTGCCGATGCCGGTGATGGATGCCGAACAGCAAATGCGTGAGGAAAAACGCGGCACGCTCTATGATGTCATGGAACTGGCTGCCGGCTTTTTTGAGGATCAGTTGCAGGCTTCTGTTGGTGCAAAGGCGCGGTCTTATTTGCGTGATCGAGGGCTGAGTGCCCAGACACAGGCCGAATTCCGCATCGGTTATGCGCCGGAAGGGCGCAATATTCTGAAAGAATATCTGGCATCCAAAGGTGCAACACGCGAGCAGATCGAAGCCTGTGGTATGGTGGTGCATGGCGAAGGCATTGCTGTGTCTTATGACCGTTTCCGTGATCGTATCATGTTCCCGATCACCGATAGCCGTAACCGCGTTATCGCTTTTGGCGGGCGTGCGATGTCGCCGGATGCCCCGGCTAAATATCTCAATTCGCCGGAAACCGAGCTGTTTCATAAAGGGCGCGTGCTCTACAATATGGTGCGTGCGCGTCGTGCCTGTCAGGCACAGCATGGCGAAGAAGCCAAGCCGGTTATTGCCGTTGAAGGCTATATGGATGTGATCGCGCTGGCACAGGCAGGCTTCAATGAAGTTGTGGCGCCGCTGGGAACCGCTTTGACCGAAGAGCAGATGGCACTGCTCTGGCGCATCAGTCCGGAACCGGTTTTGTGTTTTGACGGCGATCAGGCAGGTCTTCGTGCAGCCTATCGTGCGGTCGATACAGGCTTGCCGAATTTACAGCCGGGCAAATCTCTGGCTTTTGCTCTGCTGCCTGATGGTAAAGATCCGGATGATCTGGTCAAGGAGCAGGGGCCCACCGCTTTCAGAACCGTGCTGCAAGACTCCAAGCCACTGGCAGAAATGCTATGGATGCGTGAAACTGCTGGCGGGAATTTTGAAACGCCGGAACGCCGTGCTGAGCTGGATGCCCGGATGCGTACCCATGTGGCGCGTATCAAGGATGAGAGCGTCAAACATTATTACA
>JAIRVW010000393.1 GCA_031253705.1 Brucellaceae bacterium | reverse complement strand
CTGGGAGCATGTGATTTCATTTGGCTGCGCGGCTTGTATTCATGTGGTGTTTCTGAAATTTTGTATTCAATCGGTGTTTGAAATATCGATTCATCAGTACGGAACAGTCAGATCTGCTTTGGTATTCGTATGAAACGATAATATTTCTTTTGAAAATTGTGCAGATCAGATGCAGTCAATCCGGATAGTGATTTAGGTTTTTGAAAGAAAATTTGAGAAAAATCCGCTTTCGCAAGCGTGACATACAGTGTCTTGATCAGTTTCCGTCATCCGGAGCGGGAACTGAGAATAAAGCTGTGCTGCAAGACTGTCCCGATTACCAGCCTGTTTTAGACCGTAAAGCCGCGCGGAGAATGGCACGCAGAAAGCGCAAAAGCTTTGCACGTAAATGCTGGCGCGCTTTTGTGTCTGTGTGTTTTGCGCTGATTGTGCTGGCCGGTATCGGTTTTCTGGTGCTGCGCTCAGGCATCAGCAGCGATATGCTGCGTGATGAGGCACAGCAGCGATTACAGGAAATTCTGGGGCCCGATGCGGATGTCTCAATCAGTCAGGCACAGGTCTCGCTGGATATAAACCGCCATCTGGCGCTTGAGGCGCGGGACGTTGCGCTCAACAACAGTATCAAGGATATTTCGGTCGAAAAGCTGGGCGTTGTTAAGCTCGGCCTTGCGCCTCTACCGCTGCTGACCGGTTCGGTGCAGGTGGCGCAGATTGAAATCGGCGATGCTGTGGTGCGTTTTGAAGAAGGCGAGGCCAAGCCTTCTCCTTTTATCAAATTGCCGTTTAATGACAGGGGACTGGTGGATTTTGATCTGCTGTCGCGTGAGGTCTTTGCCGGTATCGACCAGACGCTGGCGCTGCTGGATATGCGCGGCACAAAAGCGATTGCTCTGCGCGATGTAACCTTTGCCTTCCATGCGATGAATAAGGATCAGGAGATTCTGGTTCGTAATGCGCAGGTGCGTCAGGACGGGCAGAAAGTTATGCTGGATGCCGAATTCGTCTGGCAGGGGCAAAGCACACAGCTGAGCGCAGAAATGATCCGCACGGATGGTTCTGCCCATGCTCAGACATTTTCTCTGACATTGGATCATATTCCGGTCAGTCTTGGTTCACCGGAAGAGGTGATGCCGAAAATTGCGGATGACCGGCCAAATCCCGCTTATTTCCATGTGAACAGTATCGCCTCGCTTAATCTGTCAGGGCAGGCTGCAGATGCAACACACAAGGAAACGCTGTCAGGTAAGCTGATGCTTGATGATGCGGTTGTGGATATGGGGCGTGAGCGCGGCATTAAAGGCAATATTGCGCTGAATTTTGAGCATGTTGCTGGTGGTGAAAAGCTGGAGATCAAAGCGCTGGAGTTTAATCTCGGCGGCCTGTCTACAGTGTTTGAAGGTGCTTTCGGTGTTGAACCGGTGGCGGATACGGAAAATGCAATCCGCAAAATCCGTGAGCAGCTTGAGCGTGCTGATGCCGCAAATACTCAGAATGGCGAGAGTGGCGTTACCGGCGCACAGGCCGAGACTCTGCCGGAGCTTAAACCAGCTCAGCACAGGGCAGATGATGCGGCGCAACCGGCAACGGATATTGCAGAAAAAGCAGCTTACCGTTTTGAACTGGTTTCCAGAAATGCTGTCAGCGCACCGGAAAACTCTGCTGAGGCGCCATTGCCATTCGGCGTAAAAGTTGCCGGACGGCTGATGCAGGATGCCAGCCGCGTTGATTTCAATGATCTGAACGTCAAAACTGATTCCGGCGAGCTTTACGGTCAGGGGCGGATGATTTTCGGCCATGGCTCACCGGCGATGATCTTTCTGTTGCGGATACCGGATATGCCGGTTGCACAGGCCAAACAGCTCTGGCCGCTGAATGTGGCCGACGGTGCGCGGGACTGGGTGCTGAAAAACCTGTTCGGCGGTCATATGCTTGACGGGCGCATTGATATTGCGCTGCCTGCAGGCCATTTCAACGGACCGGGCTTGCCGCCGGATCTGACGGAATCCGATATCAAGGCTGATTTCAGGGTTGAAGGCACACGGTTTGACGTGATCGGTGAAATACCGCCGGTGCGTGATGCTGCAGGCACAATTGCTGTGCGTGGCGCCCATACGACGATTAAGCTTGAAAAAGGTACAGCTTTCACACCGGCCAATCGCAGTATTAATGTCGATGGTGGCACATTATTTGTGCCTTGGGGACGCCAGCGTCCGGTGATTGCCACGCTGGATCTGGATTTGAACGGCGAGACACCGGCAATTACCGAGCTGGTTGGCTATAAGCCGATCAATGCCTTGCGCAAGCTGCCTTTCGGTGCGGAAGATCTGAGCGGTAATGTAAAGGCCAAGGTTAAAGTCGCATTTTCTGTCACCAAAAATGCGCCAAAGGATAGTCTGCAATGGCAGGCCGATCTGGCTTTCAGTGATGTGGCGATGAAAAAGCCGTTCAACGGTCAGATGGTGGCGCAGGCCAAGGGCACATTGAGCGTGAATGAGGATGTGGCGAAGATTGATGCCACTGCGAAGCTCAACAATATTCCGGCCAAGCTCGCACTGGTCGAGCCATTGGCTGACACCTCGATTAAACGTCAGCAGAATATCCGGCTGGAACTGGATGATAAAGCACGCGAAGCGCATTATCCTGCGCTGAATGAAATATTCAAAGGCCCGCTGAATCTGGATTTCGGCGAGGAGCAGGGTGATACACGCAAGATCACAGCTGACCTCGGCAGAACACAGGTCAGTCTGCCATGGCTGGGTTGGAAAAAGGGCGCAGGTATTCCGGCAAAGCTAACGCTGGATGTGAAAATGCCGAAGGGCGAAAAAGGGCCGGTTACGGTTCGCAATTTCGTTTTTGAGGGCACAGGTTTTCATGTCAGCGGCGATCTGACGGTTGATAATAATGAATTGCAGTCGGCCAATATCCGTAAGCTCAATCTGACACGCAATGATGATCTCAGCCTTGAAGTGCGCAAATCCGGCAATGGTTTCCGTGCGGATGTGCGCGGTAAGGCCTTTGATGCGCGCGCACTGATCCAGAATGCGGTTTCCGGCAATGTTGATGAGAAGAAGGATCGTCAGGGCAAAGGCGGTGTGATACCGCGCATCGTCGTGAATGCGCAGATTGATGAGGTCAAAGGTTTCTATGATGAGAGCCTGCGCAATGTCACTGTGTCCTATGAAACGGCCGGCGCAAAAGTCTCCGGTGTTTCGCTGAATGCGGTGACAGGAAACGGCGCACAGGTCAGTGCGACGTCGAGCAATCAGAAAGGTGCCAGTTCTGTGGCACTGAGTTCGGCTAATGCCGGTGCTGTGCTGCGCTTTTTCGATTTTTACGACAAGATGCGTGGTGGCAGAATTTCCGTCAATCTGACCTCGCAGGGTACAGGCCCGCTCTATGGCAATATTGATGCGCGGGATTTCTCGGTTATCAACGAGCCGCGCCTTGATAAGCTGGTTTCCAGCAGCTCCGGCGGCAAGAGTCTTAATCAGGCCGTGCGAACGAATATTGATGTCTCGCGTGTGGATTTCGAGCGCGGCTATGCCCAGATTGAAAAAGGTGCCGGTTATCTGACCCTGAAAAACGGTGTGATCCGCGGCCCGCTGATCGGCGCGACTTTTCAGGGCGTGCTCTATGATCGTAACGGCAATATGTCCGTCACCGGTACATTCATGCCTGCCTATGGCCTGAACCGTCTGTTCGGGGAGGTGCCGGTGCTGGGCGCTATTCTCGGTAACGGTAGTGATCGCGGTCTGATCGGTATTACCTATAAGCTGGCAGGCAATGCCAAGCAGCCGAATATTATCGTCAATCCGATTTCGGTGATTGCACCGGGTATCTTCCGCTCGATTTTCGAGTTTTGATTTGTAACCGGACAAAATAAAAAAAGCGCGGATTACTCCGCGCTTTTTTGTTTTCTCTTGATGAGAGCAGCTTACTCCGGACGAACCAGAATGTGCTTTTTCTTGCCCAGCGACAGCTTGATGATGCCGTCTTCGGTCACGTCACCGGCAGAGATACCGGCGCGTTCATCCTGAACAGCCACATCGTTGATACGCACCGCACCGCCCTGAATGTGACGGCGGGCTTCACCATTGGAAGAGGCAAGACCGGCTTTAACCAGCAGCGCCTGAATGCCGAGACCGGCTGCCAGCTCGTCTTTGGCAATGCTCAGACTTGGCAGATTGTCAGAAATTGCACCTTCTTCAAAAGTTTTACGTGCAGTTTCGGCAGCCTGTTCCGCAGCTTCACGGCCATGGAGCATAGCGGTGATTTCAGTGGCCAGAATCTTCTTGGTTTCGTTGATTTCCGAGCCGCCAAGTGCTGCCAGACGCGCAATCTCATCCATTGGCATGGTGGTGTAGAGCTTGAGGAAGCGTTCTACGTCAGCATCTTCGGTATTACGCCAGTACTGCCAGAAGTCGTAAGCGCTCAGCATGTCAGCATTGAGCCAGACAGCGCCATTGAGCGACTTGCCCATTTTCGCACCGGAAGCGGTGGTCAGCAGCGGCGAAGTCAGCGCGTAGAGCTGCGGTGTGCCCATGCGATGGCCGAGATCAATACCATTGATGATATTGCCCCACTGATCGGAGCCGCCCATCTGCAGGCGCATATCGTAGCGCTTATTGAGCTCAACAAAGTCATAAGCCTGAAGGATCATGTAGTTGAATTCGAGGAACGACAGCGACTGTTCACGATCAAGGCGGGTTTTAACCGAGTCAAAGGACAGCATGCGGTTGACGGAGAAATGACGGCCGACATCACGCAGGAACTCGAGATAGTTGAGACCAGCCAGCCAGTCAGCATTATTGACCATCAGCGCGTCGGTTTTGCCTTCGCCGAAAGTGAGGTAGTTGGTGAAAACCTTTTTGATGCCTGCAATATTGTCGGCAATGGTTTCAACCGTCATCAGCTTGCGGGCTTCTTCTTTAAATGACGGATCACCGACCATACCGGTGCCGCCGCCCATCAGCGCAACCGGACGGTGGCCGGTTTTCTGCATCCAGTGCAGCATCATGATCTGAATGAGGCCGCCCGCATGCAGACTGGATGCTGTCGGGTCGAAGCCAATATACGCAGTCACAGTTTCCTTGGTGAAAAGTTCATCCAGACCCGATTCATCGGAGACCTGATGAATAAAGCCACGTTCGGAAAGTGTGCGTAGAAAATCGGACTTAAAGCCGGACATTGATTTTTCCTGTCTGACAAAAGGATTGTAAATAGGGAGGACCCCAGAGAGCAGGCCGTGAATATTCTTCCGGTAACTGACACAATCCAGCCTTTAACATTATTGCAGGGCAAATCACAATAAAACTATGGCGATGAAACAGGCGATATTCTCGCAAAATGCTGTCGTTTTGTGCTGTTTATGTGCTTTATGGTGCTTGCCGGCACCAGCCAATCAGACAAAACCGGAAATATTGAAAACGGAAAGACAAAGATGACTGCACTCTATCGCGCACTCGGACTGATGAGCGGCACCTCTATGGATGGTATTGATCTGGCGCTGATCAGGACAGATGGTGAGCAGATTGTAGAGCGTCTTGCATCCGGCAGTATGACTTATTCCGATGCTTTTCGTGCGCGTCTGAAGCAAGGGCTTATCGATGCGCGAAGCATCATACAGCGTGATGAGCGTATGGGTATTCTTGAAAAACTTGAGCATGATTGGACATTGCTGCATGCAGTGGCGGTGCAGGATTTTCTGTTCGCCAACGGTCTGGACGCGGATGATGTCGATGTCATCGGTTTCCACGGGCAGACAGTGCTGCATCGCCCTGATGATGCGTTGACTGTACAGATCGGTGACGGTGCGTTGCTGGCACGGGAAGCAGGCATTGATGTGGTTTATGATATGCGCGCTGAGGATATGCGCCATGGCGGGCAGGGCGCGCCGCTGATCCCCGCTTACCATGCGGCCTTAGCGCATAATCTGGAACAGCAACCGGATATGCCCGTTGTTTTCGTCAATGTTGGCGGGATTTCTAATCTGACCTATGTTGATGAGACAGGACGGCTGGCGGCTTTTGACAGCGGCCCCGGTAATATGCTGATCGACCAGTGGACGGAACTGCACGGACAGGGCAGTTTCGATGTCGGTGGTGCATTGGCGCTGAACGGCAAGACAGATACGGCACTGGCTGCGCATTATCTGGGG
>JAIRVW010000388.1 GCA_031253705.1 Brucellaceae bacterium | reverse complement strand
TAACATATTGTTTTATATCAATAAGGCGATTTCAAAGCGGTTCCGGTCGGAACCGCTTTGTCTTTTTATTTGACGCATTGTCCTGACGCAAAACCGGTTCCCGTTTTTGCTGGAAATGCTTTAAACCGCCTTATTTATTTTACTCATGCTGAGAGCATTGCCTGCTCGGCTTCAGCACTGCGTTTGCGCTCACGGATGAAAACATAAATGCCCGATCCGATGATAATGGCGATACCAAACCATTTGGAGAGGCTCGGGAAATCACCAAAGAAGATCAGACCAACGGTCACTGCCATAACAATTTCAACATATTGAAACGGTGCCAGAATGGAAGCCGGTGCCAGCTGGAAAGCCTGCACCACCAGCAAATGACCGCTGGCTGCAAACACGCCGATCATGATCAGCATAAACCACGGAAACGCTGCATGCGGCAGCACAAATTGCAGATCAGCAATGCCGCTGGCCTCACCATAGAGCATAACGGCAATGCCCATAATGCTGCCGCCGATACCGGCATAGAACTGCATGACAACAGGGCGTTCATTGAGACCGAATTTGCGGTTCAGCACCAGATAGACAGCAAAAAGCAGCGCTGAAATCATCGGCAAAACCGACACCCAGCCAAACACGCTCCAACTCGGCTGAATAACAATAACAGTGCCGAGCAGGCCAACCAGTACAGCACTGAGACGACGCCAGCCCACCTTCTCATTGAGGAAAATCATCGAAAGAACGGTGAGAATAAGCGGCTCAACAAAGAACACAGCGAGAGCATCCGCCAGCGGCATATATTTCACTGCCGTGAAGAAACACAGGCTGCCGAGTGCCAGCAGACAACCGCGCAACAGATTGCCCCAGAGATGATCGGTCTTGAGCCCTGCTCCGCGTGCGAACAATACAATCGCACCGAAGCTGATAATGCCCTGCACGAAAAAACGCATGAAGCTGATTGTTGCAGGCGGAATGCTTTCTTCCATCGCCAGCCATTTGCCTGTCGCATCCATAAGCGGCACAATAAGCATGGCACAGATCATGGTGATCATTCCGCGCACATGCGGCTGCAACCGGTTCTGCATTGTCATTCCCCTGCGGTCAAAACCGCCTTCACATCACGCTGCAATGCGCAGCACTGTTTCAATATCCGGCATCGTTCTCATCACGGCAGCAGCTTTTGCGCAACCACTCTCTCCGGCCGCCCGTTCATTTGTCTGCCCCCGTCACTTTAAGGCCACAGGCACCAATCATAAGCATGTGCTAAACAGCACCATGATTTGACAATGCCGCCGGAATTGTTCAAACAAAATAAATCTGCGGAAAAGTCAGGATTAGCGGCATTTAAACAGGAACGTATAGCGAACCTTTATCGCTTTACCTGCCTAAACATGCCAAACTCAATGTGATTCGATTTTTCGTAATTCCGGTGCGGTTTTCATTGTTCTGAAACAGAAAATTCGTTCCGTAACTTTATTTTCCCGCATTTATGCGATGCTGATCCCAATCTTCAGCAGCAAAATGCTCCGTATCTATCTGAACGAACAGGCCGGCCATTCCACATGGATAACAGCGACGATCTTTTTGCGAATATTCTCAGCAATGCACGCGGGCGGCAGGCAACCCAGCCTGAGCAAACGGCAGATATTGCTGAAGCTGTATCTCCGCGCCCTGAGCCTGCAGAGGCTGTGCCTGTAAGCGTACCTGAAATCGCAGTCAGCACACCTGTACCGGCACCGGTCGCAGAGCTTCGCGCTGCTCCGGCAAACTCAGATGGCAGCGATTATAACGCCTCCGCCATTCGCGTGTTGGAAGGGCTGGAACCGGTTCGTCTGCGTCCGGGCATGTATATCGGCGGCACTGATGAAAAGGCGCTGCATCATCTGTTCGCTGAAGTCATCGACAATGCGATGGACGAAGCAGTTGCCGGTCATGCCAATTTCATTGACGTTAATCTCGATGCCGAAGGCTTCCTGACCGTCAGCGATAACGGCCGTGGTATTCCGGTTGAAATTCACCCGCAGGTACCGGGCAAATCCACGCTTGAAGTGATTATGACCAAGCTTCATGCCGGCGGTAAATTTGACGGCAAAGCCTATGAAACCTCCGGCGGTCTGCACGGCGTTGGCGTTTCCGTGGTCAATGCACTGTCCGACCTGCTGGAAGTGGAAGTGGCGCGTGCGCGCCGTCTCTATCGTCTGCGCTTTTCGCGCGGTCTGCCACTGGGCGATCTTGAAGAACTGGGCGAAGTGCATAACCGCCGCGGTACGCGTGTGCGCTTCCATCCTGATCCGGATATTTTCGGTAAAGGCGCAAAATTTGATCCTGAGCGCCTCTATCGTATGGCGCGCTCCAAAGCCTATCTGTTCGGCGGCGTTGAAATTCGCTGGTCCTGCGATCCGTCTTTGCTCGACCCGAAAAAAGGCATTCCGGAAAAAGCTGTTTTCCATTTCCCGGGCGGTCTGAAGGACTTCCTCGCTGCCTCGCTCGGTAAGGAGTTTATGGTCACCAGAGAGATTTTCTCCGGC
Source organism: Brucellaceae bacterium (assembly GCA_031253705.1). Classification (GTDB taxonomy): domain Bacteria; phylum Pseudomonadota; class Alphaproteobacteria; order Rhizobiales; family Rhizobiaceae; genus Pseudochrobactrum. The sequence continues at coordinate 506 of JAIRVW010000388.1, read as the reverse complement.
AAGACTGAAAAACAAGGCGGCCATGGTGCCGTTGAATGGGCCATTGCATGGTATGGCGGCGACAGCTTTGTTCATTCCTATTGTAACACCATTCCGACCGGCGAAGGCGGCACGCATGAAGCGGGTCTGCGTCTGGCGCTGACACGCGGCCTCAAAGCCTATGCGGAACTGACCAATAATAAACGCGCCTCGGTGATCACAACCGATGACGTAATGATTTCTGCCGCCGGTATGATGTCGGTTTTCATCCGCGAGCCGGAATTCGTTGGTCAGACCAAGGATAAACTGGCGACTGTTGAAGCGCAGCGTATTGTTGAAAATGCGATCCGCGATCCTTTTGACCATTGGCTTGCCGCCTCCCCGCAGGAAGCATCAAAACTGCTCGATTGGGTTGTTGAGCGTGCGGAAGAACGCCTGCGCCGCCGTCAGGAAAAAGAAACCACCCGTAAGACAGCAACCCGTAAGTTACGTCTGCCGGGCAAACTGGCTGACTGCTCGCAAAATTC
>JAIRVW010000168.1 GCA_031253705.1 Brucellaceae bacterium | reverse complement strand
CGGCAACGGCCGCAAAAAATGTGGTGCCGTGCATTCTGGAACTGGGCGGGAAGTCCGGTAATATTGTGTTTCCGGATGCCAATCTTGACCGGGCTATTATCGGTGCACAGTCCGCCATTTTCAGTGGCGCCGGTCAGAGTTGTGTTTCCGGTTCCCGCCTGCTGGTACATCGTTCCATTCACCAGCAATTTGTCGAACGCTATGCGGATGCAGCAAGCCGTATTGTTGTCGGCAACCCTTATGATGATGCCTCACATATCGGGCCGATTAACAATGCGCGGCAGTGGTCAAAGATTGATCAGATGGTGCAGGGTGGTGTCGCTGATGGTGCTGTGCTTGCCGCTGGCGGTAAGAAGCCGGAGCAGCTGGAGGCGACCGGCGGCTATTATTATGCACCGACAATTCTGGATCAGGTTGATCCGGCAATGACGATTGCACGGGAAGAAGTATTTGGCCCTGTTGTTGCAGTGATGCCGTTTGATGATGAAGCTGAGGCTATCGCTCTTGCCAATGATAATCCATACGGACTGGCCGGTGCGGTCTGGACGGAAAATGTTGCCCGCGCCCATCGCGTTGCTGCCAATGTCCGGGCAGGGACATTTTGGATTAACGGCTACAAAACAATTTCTGTAATGTCACCCTTTGGTGGCTTCGGACGCAGCGGATACGGCCGCTCAAGCGGTAAGGATGCGCTGATGGCTTATACGCAGGCGAAGAGCATTTGGGTGGAAACAGCTGAAAATCCGGCAGTCACATTCGGATATTCACCGGAAGCTTAAAACGATCGTACAGATCACCTTATAATCGTATCCATGGCAGTTGTTTAAATTGCCATGGATATTTTTGTCGGGGGTTAATTCATTTATTTAGCGGCCAGAAAGTCTGCAACTTCCAGCAGGATGAATTCGTTATGCGCAGCTTCACCGATCTGACGACCACCGGAGAACGGCAGGTTGTTGTCATTGGCGATAAGGATGTGCTTGTCGTCAATGAGCATCACGTTTTCAATGGTGAAGAACGGGAAGGTGAATTTGCCCTTGAGATCGCGCGCTGCTGCGGTTTTCAGGATTGCCTTATTATCCGGATCCTGAATATCCATCAGATTGATATGACCGATGCGGTGAATATAGCCGTCGGCATCAATCTTGGATGTATCGACGAGAACAATATTTTTGACCTTGGCAGGCAGCGGATAGCAGGCTGACAGATCGTCGGTCTTGCATTCAAGGCTCGGATCGCCTTCGCCATTGTCACGCTCGATCACAAGCGCACGGGTATCATCAATGAAGTTGAAATCACCGATAGCAGTTGCACCTTCGGCGAGGCGGAAGCGGTAATTCTTGCCTGTCCATTCGCCTTTACCGGTATCGAAAGTGAGAACACGCAGGAAATTGCCTTCCGGCTTACCGCTGTCACCATAAAGCGGCTTTTCCAGCATCGCCCAGAGCTGATTGGTCTTTGGCTGCAGCGCCATGCCTTCATAGCCGCCCGAACGCTGAACGCGATAATCCTTGCCTGCAACGGCTGGCACGACGGTGCCCGGCGTGTCCGGACCTGTCAGCTGCTTGCCGTCGAGCATGGTCGGATAGACGGCTTTCACGCGGCCATCAAGGCTTGCGCGAATGATGTAAGGGCCGAATTCTTCACCGATCCAGATTTCATCATTGAGATACTGAATGCTTTCCGGATCGAAATCCGCACCGGTCAGGTAACGGCTGTCAGTGCCGTCATAGGCAATACGGAACGGCACTTTCTTGTCCGGATCATGCAGGAAAACCGATTCCGCACGCTCAACCTTGCCTGTTTCAAAATCCGGCTTCATGCGATGGAAAAACAGCAGCGCATCCGGGCTGTTGGCTTTGGTGCCGAAACCATTGTCGGTCAGGGTGTAGATGTTGCCGTCGGCCGCGCGGTTCATTGCGAAACCGGAGAAACCCTGTACAGGCTGGCCAATGAAAGGCAGGGAGATGCCGGTGGGATGGCTGCCATAGGCTTTGCCGACATCGCCCATAACGCTCATCGGCTTGTCATTGCGTGTTTTGCCGGTGAATTTTCCGGAAACCCAGGCATCACGCGGGGCATCAGCCGGTGGTGTAATCAGCGTCAGTGCCGGCAGATAGGCATGGCCTGCCAGTTTAGCGGCAAACAGTTCTTCAGCCATTGATGGCGATGTCAAAGCAAGCGTAGCAATGGAAGCGAGAAGATGGCTAAGGCGCATGGGGTTTCCTTAAGTTGTAAAAAACAAACTGGCTGACCCATAACAATGCTTTATGACGCGGGATTATCATTCCAATAAAGGTTAGGTGACGATCCTCAGAGAAGACTCAGTGACAGGGATCGTGTGCATTTCACGCTGCTGACTGACTATCGAATAAGACAGTTTTGTCATAAAACCTGCATATTTTGTTAGTGAAGATGACAAGGACGCTCAATTTCATAAATATGTGAAATCCTTGTTATATTACTGTCATCCGCGGTTCTTATTCGTGTTCCCGAAGAACACCAGTAGGGATTTTAGATATGCGCAAACTGCTTCTTGCTCTTACCTCAGCGACGATGCTGACAACTGCGGCCGGTGCCGCAACTGTCTACCCGATTGACCGGGCGACCATTCTTGTTAACTCACCTTTCGATTTCAAAGTCGAGTTTGATAAAGTCGTTAAACCTGAAGATGTTAAAGTCACTGTCAACGGTCAGGACTATGAGGCTGTGTTCGGCGGCAAGGCAGAATTTGTTGCTGAAGAAAAAGGCGCGGAAGACAAGGTTCTGGGCTCTGCACTCATTCTGCGCGATCTGAAAATCGGTAAGGCCGGTAATTATAAGGTTGAAGTTTCTGCCGGTGATGAAACCAAATCTGTGAACTGGGATGTTTATGCAACCGGTTCTGAAGCCAAAGCCAAGAACGTCATTTTCCTGCTTGCAGATGGTCTGTCGGTTGCGCACCGCACCGGTGCCCGCATCATGTCCAAAGGCATGACTGAAGGAAAGGCCAATGGCCGTCTCTATATGGATGACATTCCGCCGGTGGCTTTTATCGGCACATCGTCTACCCATTCGATTGCAACTGATAGCGCGAATACTATGTCCGCCTATATGACCGGTCATAAGTCGCGCGTGAACGCCCTTGGTGTTTATGCAGACCGTACACCGGACAGTCAGGATGATCCGAAGGTTGAAACCATTGCTGAAGCAATGCGTCGCGAAACCAAGAAGTCAATCGGTATCGTGACAACATCGGAAGTTCAGGATGCAACACCTGCAGCACTGGTTGCCCATACGCGCAAGCGTGCTGATAAAGCCGATATTGTCGGTATGATCTATAAAGTACAGCCGGATGTGCTGCTCGGCGGCGGTTCAGCTTATTTCCTTGCCAAGGATGTGCCGGGCTCCAAGCGCAAAGACGACAAAGACTATATTCAGCTGTTCAAAGATGCCGGTTACGCACTGGCAACCAGCAAAGACGAACTGGCGACTGCCGCACAGTCCAATCAGGACAAGCTGCTCGGTCTGTTCCATACCGGCAATCTTGACGTGACACTTGACCGTGAATTCCTCAAGAAAGGCACGGTTGACAAGTTCCCGAACCAGCCGGGTCTGGTTGAAATGACCAAAACTGCTCTGGAAAAGCTCTCCAAAAATCCGGAAGGTTTCTTCCTGATGATTGAAGGTGCATCGGTCGATAAAATGAGCCACCCGCTGGATTGGGACCGTGCCTTGTTTGAAACCATTGAGTTTGACAAAGCCGTCGGCCTTGCCCGTGAATTTGCCGAGAAAAACCCTGATACACTGATCATCGTGACCGGCGATCATACACATGGTGTTTCCATTATCGGTACGGTTGATGATGAAAAGCCGGGCGATGAAATGCGCGAAAAAGTCGGCACTTATGACAATGCCGGTTTCCCGAATTACGAAGATACCAATGGTGACGGTTATCCGGATCGCGTTGATGTCTCCCGCCGCCTGTTCCTTTCGGCCAATAACGGTCCTGACCATTACGAAACCTTCCGCCCGAAAATGGATGGTGCTTTCGTTCCAGCCGTTAAGAACGAAAAGGGCGAATATGTAGCCAATGAGGCTTACAAGGATGTTCCGGGTGCGGTCTTCGTTCAGGGCAATATCCCTAAAGAAGATGATACCGGTGTTCACGCTGTTGACGACGTGGTTCTGCAGGCAACCGGTCCGGGTTCTGAAGGTCTGCGCGGTTATATGGAACAGAGCGATGTCTATCGTGTGCTCGCTGATGTTCTCGCTCTCGGTAAGGCAAAGACTGAGTAATTATTGATCTGAATAAGGGCAGGCGGGTCTCCCGCCTGTCCGTTCTTTTTTTGAGGAGTGCAGGATGCGCAAAGGTCAGCATTTCAATCGCAGGCAACTTATGCTTGGCGCTTTGGCAACTCTGCCCGTGATGTGTCTTGCAAACCGAGCACAGGCTGCAGAACAGCTTGGTTTTGATAAGCTCTATAAAAGTTTCGGTGTTTTGGGGCTGGAATTCTCTGATCAGGTTAAAAACGCGTCCGGCACACAGGTTGAAATCAGTGGTTTTATGGCTCCGCCCCTCAAAGCCGAGGCGAATTTTTTCGTTTTGACCGAAATCCCGATGTCGATCTGCCCGTTCTGCTCATCGGATTCCGACTGGCCTGATAATATTGTGGTGGTCTATCTCGCCTCCAAGCAAACCTTTGTGCAGTTCAATGCGCCGATCCTGACACGCGGTACACTGGAATATGGTTCGTGGATGGATCAGGAAACCGGCTTTGTCAGCCAGCTTCGCCTGCGCGATGCCTCTTTCAAAACGGTCTGATGATGATGCTCACCAAGCCTTCGGGATTTTCGCTGGATATTACCGGTCTGGAAGTTTGTTTTGCAGGACTTGCGCTCCCTGTGCTTGCTATTGAAAAATTCAATCTGACAGCAGGCAGCCATCTGGCGGTTACAGGCGCCTCCGGATCGGGCAAAAGCACGCTCGTCAATGCGATAACCGGTCTTGAACCGGTGAAATCAGGAAAAATCATCTGGGGCGAAACGGAGATCAGCAATCTCTCTGCTTTCAAACGCGATGCCTTTCGTGCGCGCAATATCGGTCTTGTCATGCAGGATTTTCACCTGTTTGCGGGACTTTCAGCGCTGGCCAATGTGCTTTTACCGCTCAAACTGAGCCGTGGTGTTAAACCTGCTGATCGCGCGCGGGCATTGGAACTGCTTGAAACTGTCGGTATCGCGCGCCCTGCACAATCTGTCGAAACCCTGTCCCGTGGCGAGATGCAGCGTGTGGCGATTGCGCGTGCTTTGCTGGCAAGGCCTGCTGTGATTGTGGCGGATGAGCCGACCGCAAGTCTTGACCAGAAAGCAGGTGCGGATGTGGCAGAACTGCTGGTGCGCCTTGCACGGGAAGAGAAAGCGACACTGGTGGTTGTCACCCATGATCCGCAACTGATGCAATATTTACAGCGTCGTATTCGTCTTGAAGGCGGCAGGATTGTCAGCGACAGCGCGGAGGCAGATTTGCCATGATCGCATTCATTCTCGCTGATCTGCGCCGTTTCTGGGGTGGTGCGGTTGCTGTTATCGTGCTTTTGGCGCTGTCCGTGGCTTTGAGCTCTGTGGTTACTCTGCAGGAGCGTGCGGTGCGGCTTGGCACGGCGCGAGCTTCAGATAAGTTCGATCTGGTGATCGGTGCAGCCGGAAGTGACACTCAACTCACATTATCGTCGGTTTTTCTGCAGCCATCACCATTGCCGCTGATGTCCGGTGCGATGCTCGGGAAACTCGCCAATGATGAGCGCGTGGCTTTT
>JAIRVW010000180.1 GCA_031253705.1 Brucellaceae bacterium | reverse complement strand
GGCGTAAGCGTATGGAAGTGCGCCAACCGATCCTGACCAATGCTGATCTGGAAAAAATCCGCTCCATTGGCCATTCGGAAGACCGTTTTGACACCAAGACACTGGATATTACCTATCCGGTGAATGAAGGTGCGGCAGGTATGGATGGCACATTGGCACGTCTGTGCGACCGTGCTGAGGCGGCGGTGCATGGCGGCTATAATATCATCATTCTGTCTGACCGGCAGGTCGGGCCTGACCGTATCGCCATTCCGGCTTTGCTGGCAACGGCTGCCGTACACCATCATCTGATCCGCAAGGGGCTGCGCACATCTGTGGGGCTGGTGGTCGAGAGCGGTGAGCCGCGCGAAGTGCATCATTTTTGCTGTCTTGCCGGTTATGGTGCCGAGGCGATCAATCCGTATCTCGCTTTTGATACGCTGACCGACATGCATCAGCGCGGCGACTTCCCGCCTGAAGTTGACAGTAGTGAGATTGTCAGCCGTTACATCAAATCCATCGGCAAAGGCATGCTGAAGGTGATGTCGAAAATGGGCATCTCCACCTATCAGTCCTATTGCGGTGCGCAGATTTTTGATGCCATCGGGCTTCGTCAGGATTTTGTTGACCGGTATTTCTTCGGCACAGCTTCGATGATTGAAGGGGTAGGCTTAAATGAAGTGGCACGGGAAACTGTGCTGCGGCATAACACAGCCTTTGTAAAAGAAATTGGCGGTACCGGCGCTTTGCCTGCGGGCGGTGAATATGCGTATCGTATTCGCGGTGAGGCGCATATGTGGTCGCCGGATGCGGTGGCCAAGCTGCAACATGCTGTGCGCAATGACAATCCGAAGAGCTTTGCGGAATATTCCGAAATGCTCAATAGCCGTTCTGCGGCAGCCAAAACCATCCGCAGCCTGTTCCACTTAAAGCGCGCCGGTGAACGCGGAAAGAGGCCGGTTGATCTGGCAGAAGTTGAGTCTGCAGCTGAAATCGTAAAGCGCTTTTCAACCGGTGCCATGTCCTTCGGTTCGATCTCGCGTGAAGCACATACAACACTGGCCGTTGCTATGAACCGGATAGGTGCCAAGTCCAATACCGGTGAGGGTGGTGAAGAGCCGGATCGTCTCTATCCGCTGCGTGACGGTTCGCCAAACCCGCAGCGCTCGGCGATCAAGCAGGTGGCATCGGGACGTTTTGGCGTGACCACGGAATATCTGGTCAATGCTGATATGATCCAGATCAAGGTGGCGCAGGGCGCAAAGCCCGGTGAAGGCGGTCAGTTACCGGGGCATAAAGTGGATGCGACAATTGCCAAGACACGTCATTCCACACCGCGTGTCGGTTTGATCTCACCACCACCGCATCATGATATTTATTCCATTGAAGATCTGGCACAGCTGATTTTCGACCTGAAAAACGTCAATCCTCAAGCCGATATTTCGGTCAAGCTGGTGTCGGAAGTCGGTGTCGGTACAGTTGCTGCCGGTGTTGCCAAGGCACGTGCCGATCATATTACCGTTTCCGGTTATGACGGCGGTACCGGTGCATCACCGCTGACCTCGTTGAAACATGCCGGTTCCCCTTGGGAGACAGGTCTGGCGGAAACCCATCAGACATTGGTGCTCAATGGTTTGCGCTCGCGCATTGCATTGCAAGTGGATGGTGGTTTGCGCACAGGGCGCGATGTGATTATCGGTGCTTTGCTGGGGGCGGATGAATTCGGCTTCTCCACCGCACCATTGATTGCTGCCGGTTGTATCATGATGCGCAAATGCCATCTCAATACTTGTCCGGTTGGCGTGGCGACACAGGATCCTGTGCTGCGTCAGCGTTTCAAAGGCACACCGGAGCATGTGATCAACTTCTTCTTCTATCTGGCGGAAGAAGTGCGCGTGCTGCTGGCCGAACTTGGCTTTACCAGACTGGAGCAAATTATCGGCCGTTCAGACCTGCTGGAAAAACAGGCAGCGATTAATCACTGGAAGGCACAGGGGCTGGATTTCAGCCGTATCTTCTATCGTCCTTATGCGGCAATTGCTGGCGATGAGGCACAGCTGCGCCATACGCAATTGCAGCAGCATCCAATTGATGATGTGCTGGATCGTGATCTGATTGCAGCTGCCGCACCGGCACTGGAAAATCGTGAGAAGGTTACACTTACCCGCAACATTAAAAATACTGATCGCTCGGCAGGGGCGATGTTGTCCGGTGCGCTGGTCAGCCGTTACCGTCATAAAGGCCTGCCGGAAGATACGATTCAGGTGCGTTTCAATGGCACTGCAGGGCAGTCTTTTGCGGCATTTCTGGCACATGGCATCAGTTTCGAACTGCATGGCGAAGGCAATGACTATATCGGTAAAGGCTTAAGCGGCGGACGGATTATTATCCGTCCGAGTGAAGATAGCCGGCTCAAGGCCGATGAGGCGATTATTGCAGGCAATACTGTGCTCTACGGTGCGATTGAAGGCGAATGTTATATTCGCGGACAGGCGGGCGAGCGTTTTGCTGTGCGTAATTCCGGTGCCGTTGCGGTTGTTGAAGGCGTGGGTGACCACGGCTGCGAATATATGACCGGCGGCGTGGTGGTTGTGATCGGCGAGACAGGGCGCAATTTTGCGGCCGGTATGTCCGGTGGCGTGGCCTATGTGCTGGATGAAGCCGGTGACTTTGCCCAGCGTTGCAATATGGCAATGGTCGAACTGGAGCCGGTGCCAGAAGAGGACGACATTCTCGAAAAGCTGCATCATCACGGCGGTGACCTGATGCATAAAGGCCGTGTGGATGTTTCCGGCAATATGACCCGCCACGATGAGGAACGTCTGGCACAGTTGCTGGCCAATCATCATCATTATACGGGGTCGCAACAGGCACGGATGATCCTTGATAACTGGGAACAGTATCGTCCGAAATTCGTCAAAGTCATGCCGGTCGAATATCGCCGTGCCTTGGAAGAGATGGAACTTCTGCGCAATCCGGTTGCCGCAGAATAATCCGCACTTCAGAAAAGAACAGGTTTTTAAAATGGGTAAAGTTACAGGTTTTCTGGAGATCGACCGGCAGGTTGCGCAATATCAGCCGGCATCGGATCGCATCAGGCATTTTCGTGAATTCACTCTGCCGATGAGTGACTGGGAAGTGCAGAAACAGGCTGCGCGTTGCATGGATTGCGGTGTGCCGTTCTGCCATGGTGACAAAAGTGGTGACAGCGGTTGTCCGGTGAATAACCAGATTCCGGATTGGAATGATCTGGTTTATGCGGGGCAGTGGGAAGAGGCGATTGCCAATCTCCATTCCACCAATAATTTTCCGGAATTTACGGGGCGGATTTGCCCTGCGCCGTGCGAGGAATCCTGCACGCTCAATCTGGAAGATATGCCGGTGGCCATCAAAACCGTTGAGCAGGCACTGGCCGATAAGGCTTTTGAACTGGGCCTGATACAGCCGCAAATCGCCGCTGTTAAGACCGGCAAACGTGTTGCGATTATCGGCTCGGGACCGGCAGGTCTGGCCGCGGCGCAACAGCTGGCACGGGCTGGTCACGGTGTTGATGTTTATGAGCGGGAAAGCCGAGCCGGTGGTTTGCTGCGCTATGGTATTCCTGATTTTAAAATGGAAAAGCAGCTGATTGACCGTCGTATCGCCCAGATGGAAGGGGAAGGCGTGACTTTCCATTGCGGCGTGGAAATCGGCAAGGACATTGCGGTTAAGCAATTGCTCAAAGACTATGATGCTGTGCTCTATTGCGGCGGCGCGGAAACACCACGCGATCCGGCTTTGCCGGGATCTGAGTTGAACGGTGTTTATGATGCCATGCCTTATCTGGTGCAACAAAACCGCCGCGTTGCAGGCGAAGATGAGCAATCGCGTGCATGGGCTTTGGAAGACAGTATTTCCGCTGCCGGCAAGCGCGTTGTGGTTGTCGGCGGTGGTGACACGGCCTCTGATTGTGTGGGAACGGCATTTCGTCAGGGGGCAGTACAGGTAACGCAGCTGGATATTCGCCCTGAACCACCGTTGCGTGAAGATAAGCTTGGCATCTGGCCTTATTGGGCAACCAAAATTCGCATCTCCTCCAGTCAGGCGGAAGGGGCAGTGCGTGAATTTCAGGTGGCAACACTTGGCTTTGGCGGCGAAGACGGCCAGTTGACCCATGTGCTTTGCAGCGCAGTGGATGAACGGCGCAAGCCAATTACCGGTTCTGAATTCATTCTGCAGGCTGATCTGGCATTCATTGCCCTTGGTTTCAGCGGCCCTGCCAAGCAAGGCGTGTTGCCGGAACTCGG
>JAIRVW010000109.1 GCA_031253705.1 Brucellaceae bacterium | reverse complement strand
GTCAGAAATTGCGGATGCGGTTGCAAAACCGCTTTCGCCAGTGAGCAGAACAGAACGATGGAACAGATACATCACAGTGAAAATATGGGCAGAGATAATATGATCCGCCTGTCAGAACGGATGGTCTTTTCAGACAGTTTCAAGCCGCTTTACAGTGAAGGTATGGCGCTGGTGGAAGAAGCCGCCGCTTATCTTGACGAAGAGGGCAAGGAAGCTGCACGCGTTCTGTCTCATAAAGCTGCAACGCTTTATGCCGCTGAATCCATGCGTCTGACCTCACGTCTGATGCATATTGCATCATGGCTTTTGCTGCTGCGTGCCAGCCGCTCGGGTGATATGCCGCGCGATATGGTGGCAAAGGAAAAAGCCAAAGTCAGTCTGGAAACCCTGTCTGCGGGTGAGGCGGCTGAAGGCTGGCAGGAACTGCCGGACGCTTTCCGCGATATGATTGCCCGCTCACTGCATCTGCAGGATCGCGTACGTTGCATGGATGGTGACAGCTATCATCAGCCGATCCGTGATCTGGTGGAATGCAAAGGCAATCCGGTTTCAGACCAGATTATTCTGCTGCGTACAGCATTTGGCGGCAATTGACCTGCCGGAGCATGTCGCGTCTTTAAATTGCGATGTTTCCATTTTGTTCACATTTTGATTGTTGAATGCACCTTACACAAGGTAAGGTCAGCATATGAAACAGGCGATTCGCATTATTGGTATTGATCCGGGATTACGGCGCACCGGTTGGGGCGTGATTGAATCCGTCGGTAATTCCCTGCATTTTGTTGCAGCGGGTACGGTGACATCCGATGATAAGCTGGATCTGGCTTCCCGCCTGCGGCAGTTGCATGAAGGCTTAAGCGCTGTTCTGCATCAGATGATGCCGGATGAAGCGGCTGTCGAACATACATTCGTCAATAAAGATGCAGGCGCGACGCTGAAGCTGGGGCAGGCGCGCGGTATTGCGCTGCTGGTTCCTGCGCAGGCAGGATTGCGCGTGGCCGAATATGCGCCGAATGCGGTGAAGAAATCGGTCATCGGCGTCGGCCATGGCGAAAAACAACAGATTCATATGATGGTCAAAGTGCTGATGCCGCGCGCAAGTTTCGACACGAGTGACGCAGCAGATGCGCTGGCGATTGCCGTTTGTCATGCCCATAACCGGCACAGCCTGTATAATCTGGCAGAATTGAAAAAGAGCGGGAGGATCGCAGCCATATCATGATCGGGAAACTGAAAGGTGTTGTCGATGAAATCGCTGACGATCACGTCATTCTTGATGTGCATGGTGTCGGCTATGTGGCTTTCTGTTCTGCGCGCACATTGGGCAATCTGCCTGCTGCGGGCGAGGCGGCAATTCTGCTGATTGAAACCTATGTGCGTGAAGATGTGCTGCGGCTTTACGGTTTCGGCACGCCTCTCGAGCGTGAATGGTTCCGCCTGTTACAGAATGTGCAGGGCGTGGGTGCCAAAGTGGCACTGGCGGTGCTGGGCACATTAACGCCGTCTGAACTCGCCAATGCGATTGCGCTGCGTGATATTGCTATGGTGTCCCGTGCGCCGGGTGTCGGCAAAAAAGTGGCTGAGCGCATTGTGACTGAGTTGAAGAATAAGGCCCCTGCCTTTGCCGGCGAAGCTGCGACCAATATCGGGCTGAAGCAGGAAATCGGTGAGGGCGTGGCCTCTACGGCTGTGAGCGATGCGGTTTCCGCACTGAGTAATCTTGGCTATTCGCGTGATCAGGCTGCCAATGCCGTGGCCAGCGCCTTGCGTGAGGCCGGTGAAGATGCGGATTCTGCCAAGCTGATCCGGCTTGGACTGAAAGAACTGGCACGCTAATACAGTGTCTGAGAAAATGAAATGCGGGTGTAACTGATGAGTGATGAAGATCGTCTGATTTCTGCGCAGAAGCGCGGGGAAGATACGGACACAGCTTTGCGCCCGCAAAGTCTGGATGATTTTGTCGGTCAGGCTGCGGCGCGCGCCAATCTTAAGATTTTTATCGAAGCGGCGAAAACCCGTGGTGAAGCGCTGGATCATGTGTTGTTCGTCGGCCCTCCAGGGCTGGGCAAAACGACTTTGGCACAGATCATGTCCAAGGAGCTCGGGGTTAATTTCCGCTCGACATCAGGGCCGGTCATTGCCAAAGCCGGTGATCTGGCGGCTCTGCTCACCAATCTCGAAGACCGCGATGTGCTGTTTATTGACGAAATTCATCGTCTCAGCCCTGCGGTGGAAGAAATTCTCTATCCGGCGATGGAAGATTATCAGCTCGATCTGATTATCGGTGAGGGGCCTGCGGCACGCTCCGTTAAAATCGATCTGGCAAAATTCACGCTGGTGGCGGCGACTACCCGTCTTGGCCTTCTGACCACGCCGCTGCGTGACCGTTTCGGTATTCCGGTGCGGCTGAATTTCTATACGGTCGACGAGCTGGAATATATTGTGCGCCGTGGTGCACGTTTGATGCAGCTGAATATTTCCGATGACGGTGCGCGTGAAATTGCCCGCCGTGCCCGCGGAACACCGCGTATTGCAGGGCGTTTGCTGCGTCGCGTGCGCGACTTCGCCTTGGTCGCAAAAG
>JAIRVW010000040.1 GCA_031253705.1 Brucellaceae bacterium | reverse complement strand
GTAATGCTCGGCCTGCTGGTGCCTATCCATGCCACGGCTCTGCCTTTCTATCTTGGCTTTGAACGCACCGGCCTGCTCAACACCTATTTCGCTATCAGCGCACCGTTCTTCATCTCGGTGTTCGGCATTTTCCTGTTTCTGCAATTCTTCCGCTCAATGCCGGATGATCTGATCAATGCCGCCCGTCTCGACGGCATGTCTGAAACCGGTATTGTTGCCCGCGTTATCGTGCCGAATGCATGGCCTGCGATTACCGCCTTTGCGATTTTCTCCGTGGTTGCCCATTGGAATGATCTGTTCTGGCCGCTGATCGTAGTGACCGGCATGGAAAAAGCCACACCGCCGCTTGGGCTGCTGTATTTTCGCGCCGCTGAAGCCGGTGATGACTATGGCGCACTGATGGCTGCCACGCTGATTATCACCCTTCCTCTCGTTCTTGCTTTCCTTGCCGCGCAACGCCGCTTCATCGAAGGCATCACCATGACCGGCCTGAAAGGCTGATGACTCTCCCCCTGTAACGCTCTTCCTCCCCTCATTTACGGAGCCTGCAATGACATTCTTCTCCCGCACTCTGACTGCAGCCGCCCTTTTGTCCGGCCTGTGCAGCACAGCTCTCGCTGAAACCACGCTCAATGTGCATTATCCGATGCCGGGCTTTTTTCAGGATGTGATGGCCAATATCTCCAAGAAATTCATGGAGGAAAATCCGGACATCAAAATCCATTTCGTCAATCCGTCAGCGACGTATGAAGAAGGCATTCAGCTGATCATGCGTCAGAACGGCACCGCCGAACTGCCGGATGTCACCTTCACCGGTCTGAACCGTCTGCGTATCTTAAGCGAACGCAATATCGGTCTTGACCTGAAACCGTTGATCGAAAAAGAAGCCGATTTTGACAAGCAGGGTTTCACCCAAACTATTCTGAATCTTGCCAAGGTCGGTGACCGTCAGGTCGGCCTCGCTTTCGCGACCTCCAATCCGATCATGTATTACAATGCCGACCTGTTTAAAAAAGTCGGTGAAAATCCGGATACACCTCCGGCAACATGGGATGATGTCATCCGTATCGGCGGCAAGATCAAAGAACTGGGCAACGGCGTTCAGGGCATTGATTTCCGCTGGCAGGGTGATGACTGGATGTTCTCAGCCCTGCTGTTCGGTGCCGGTGGTCAGATGCTCTCCGACGATGAAAAGCAGATCGCCTTTAACGGCCCTGAAGGTGAGGCTGCGTTTAAAACACTCGACCGTATGGTCAAGGAAGGCGGATTGCCGGTCTTTACCAAGGAAGCCGGTGAACAGGCTTTTGCTGCCGGTAATGTCGGTTTTGCCTTCCAGACCACCGGTGCCTTGCGCAATACGATCAAAAATGTCGGCGACAAATTCGACATGCGCACCGCAAAAATTCCGCTGCTTAATCCTGAAAAAGGTCGTCTGCCAACCGGCGGCAATGCCGTTGTTATCCTGACATCGGACGATGCCAAGATTGAAGCCGCATGGAAATTTGCCAAATTTGCTGCCGGTCCTTACGGCGCTTCGGTCGTGGTGCCGGGTACCGGCTATGTGCCGAATAATGAACTGGCCGCCAAATCCGACGACTATCTCGGCAAATTCTATGACGAAAACCCGCTCTTTAAAGCCGGTCTGAGCCAGATGAATATCATGATCCCGTGGTATGCTTTCCCGGGCTCAAACGGCGTAAAAGTGACCCAGACAATTGTTGATAATCTGTCACGCGTCGTCGAACAGAAAACAACGCCGGAAGAGGCACTGGCAGACACTGCTGACGAAGTGAAAAAGCTGCTGCCACGGCGCTAATTATACCTGACAAGGCTGAAGCCGGCAGTTTTAAACTGCCGGTTTTTTCTTTTGCAAAGTTGCCAGTGCCACACCAAATGTGGTCAGCACCATGCCAAGAATCTGCACCAGTGTCAGTGTCTCACCAAAGAGCAGATAGGCCATAATTGCAGCGGTTCCCGGCACGAGATAAAAGAACGAAGCCACTTTAGACACTTCGCCCTGTCCGATCAGGATCAGCAACAGCAGAATGGCGCCAATCGACAAAACCAGCACCAGCCAGACCATTGCAAACACCAGCTCTCCGGACCAGATCACCGTCTGCGTTTCAAAGCCGAGCGATAACAGGCCGGTCAGAATACCAGCCGCAATATATTGCACGGTCGTACCGGTTTTCAGGTCAATCTTCACTGCAAAACGCTTTTGCCAGACTGTACCGATACTGATCGCCATGACCGCTGCCAGCGCTGCGCTCAAAGTCGCCGGATTAATACCGCCGGAACTGAGCGAAAATTTCGGCGCAACCACCAGCGCCACACCACAAAAGCCGATCAGCAGCCCCAGCCATTGGCGCGGCAGCACAGTTTCACGCAAAAAGAGAGCAGCGATCAGCGTGGTAATCAGCGGCTGCAAACCGGAGACCAGCGCCGTCATGCCCGCAGGCAAACCGTGACGCACCGCCCAGAATACGCCGGAGAGATAAATCCCGTGAATAAGACAGCCGACAATCGCGGCATTTACCAGCCCGCGCCCATCCGGCCAGCGGGCACCCGTCGCGAATGCCCAGAGCGCCAGAATGGATGCAGCAATAAAGAACCGTGCCGTCATGAATAAAAACGGCTCGGCATAGGGCATTGCAAGCCCTGCACCGATAAAACCGGTTGCCCAAAGAAAAACGAATAAAGCGGGGAAATATTTGACTGGCATGATCTGCATCTGTTCCGAAACAATCTAACCGGCTTATCTCTGCCGTACAGCCACGCCAAGCGTTAAACGCTTGCCAATTACTTTTGGCTTTGCCATGAAGCATGAATGACACACTCCGATGAAAACAAAACCATCTGCATTTATGTCGATGCCGATGCCTGTCCGGT
>JAIRVW010000033.1 GCA_031253705.1 Brucellaceae bacterium | reverse complement strand
CACATAACCCCGACGGCCGCCGAGCACCATAGCGTCGCCGCCGTATTCAGCCCGCGCACGTTAAAACCTTCTTTGAAAATAATCCCCGCGCCAAGAAAACCGATACCGGAGACGATCTGCGCTGCTACGCGTGTCGGGCTGGTATCGCCATCCACCAGCGAGGCAAACAGCACAAAGGTCGCCGCACCAACTGCCACCAGCGTATTGGTGCGCAGGCCTGCCAGCCGCTGGCGCCACTGGCGCTCAAAGCCGATAATGCCGCCGAGAATAAAAGCAGCGGTGAGACTGGCAAATGTATGCAAAAGGCTTTCAACCGAGACCATGATCTCTCCTGTACTTCAAGTTTTGCATTCTGATAGCAGCCTAGTTCCGCAACTATATGAAGGTGCCGTTGTGCAAATAAATTCTGTGAAATGACGGCTGTTCCTGTCTGTTTTCACACCATAATACAAGCTGAACTTCGCCGGATATACTTTGGTATATGTGCCTTAAACCTAATCATAGGGAAATGATCTTTGTTCATAGTTGAGGCTTCATGCGGCCTGATCTAAACACAATACAGGACAGATAATCTGTTCAGTCACCGGTTTCGGAGCATGTTCTGATCTCAAAACATCAGACCTGTGCTCCGGTACTCATATCTAACGTGCACTTTTTCCGAAAACCGCATCATGCCTTTCGGAATGCACATGCAGGGAATCCTTTCCTAAATGCCAAGCGACAGTAGTCAACAAACCAAGCCGCAGCAGCAACCGGACTGACCCCTTGCAGGTTTCGCCCGTGCCGTTGCGGCAAAAGAGGTGAAACATGACCTATCCAATTCTCAACATGGCGCAGATTCTGTGCGCAGCCCCGCTGAACGGTACTGACACACGCCGTTTCGTCCGCTCATCCCGCCTGCCTAAACTGGCTGACGGGCCGGATGTTGTTGCCGTCATCGCTGACGGCGGTAACCGTCCGGTTGCCCGCTGGGTACGCAACCCTCAGAGCCGCAAACTGGAATGTGTCTGGTCTGCACAAACAGCAGGAACTGAACTATGAGCGTTCTCTTTGATATTCTCATGGTCTCCGGTTTCACGCTGCTGATGCTGGCAGTGAGCTTTATCCGCATTCAGGCTAAAGCCGGATTGCAGCAACCTTTGCTGCAGGCACAGACCACAGAAGAACTGCCCCTTGATAACGGAGACATCTATGGACGACGACAGTAGTCGGTGGCTGTGTGCGGTCTGACGGCGGGAAACTCATTCCCCCTTTCAGACCGCATGCAGCCACTTCCCCGAAAAATTGAACAAGCCAATAAGATCAGGCACAGAGCTTCGCGCATTTAAAGCGCGGAGCGGCTCTGTGCTGCCAATTTTCAGCGATGATCCGTCATCGCGGGAGTATCTCATGAACAAGCCGCTCAAAAATGCCGCCTTTCAGGCGGATAAAGGCGACCGGAAGCTTTCATCCCGTGCGATGAAAGAAGCCCGCAACAGCCTTGAAACCACACTCGCCAATCTGCGCAGCGATCAGCAAGGGCTGACCAATGCTGATGCCGCATTGCGGTTGCAGGAAAACGGCGCAAATGAAGTCGCCCATGACAAGCGTCCGCATGCACTGATCCAGCTGCTGCAGGCCTTCAACAATCCTTTCATCATGGTACTGATGGCACTGGCCGCCATCAGCTCTGTCACCGATATCTGGCTGCCGATGCGCGACGGCGAAGAGGTCGACTATACCGGTGTGACCATTATCGTCACTATGGTGATACTCAGCGGCTTGCTGCGTTTCTGGCAGGAATATCGTTCCGGCAAAGCTGCCGAAGCCCTCAAAGCCATGGTGCGCACCACAGCAACCGTCCTGCGTCGTTCCAGCGCCGGCAATACGCCTGAGCGCCACGAAATTCCGATGCGTGATCTGGTGGCCGGTGATATCGTGCTGCTCTCTGCCGGTGATATGATCCCTGCTGATATCCGCCTGATTGAATCGCGCGATCTTTATGTCAGTCAGGCTGTTCTGACCGGTGAAGCCCTGCCGATTGAAAAATATGATACGCTGGGTTCTGTCGCCGAAAAATCCGCTGCCGCTACCGCTGTGGATGATGCGGATATGCTGGATCTGCCGAATATCTGCTTCATGGGTACCAATGTGGTTTCCGGCACAGCAACAGCTGTGGTGGTTGCCACCGGTGCACGCACCTATTTCGGCTCGCTCGCCAAGGCGATTGTCGGCTCCCGTGCAGAAACCGCTTTTGACCGCGGCGTAAACTCCGTCAGCTGGCTGCTGATCCGTTTCATGCTGGTGATGGTGCCGATTGTTCTGCTGATTAACGGCTTTACCAAAGGTGACTGGGCAGAAGCCTTCCTGTTTGCACTCGCCGTTGCCGTTGGTCTGACACCGGAAATGCTGCCGATGATCGTATCTTCCAACCTCGCCAAAGGTGCGGTTGCGATGTCACGACGCAAAGTAGTGGTGAAACGCCTCAACGCCATTCAGAATTTCGGCGCGATGGATGTGTTATGTACCGATAAAACCGGCACGTTGACACAGGATAAAATTATCCTCGAACACCATGTGAACAGTAAAGGCGAACGTGACGACCATATTTTCCGCCTCGCATGGCTGAACAGCTATCATCAGAGCGGCATGAAAAACCTGATGGATCAGGCCGTTATCCGGTTCTCCAGCGGTCTTGGTGATGTGCTGCGCTCTGCCTCTTTCTACCGCAAGATTGATGAACTGCCGTTTGACTTCATCCGCCGCCGCCTCTCAGTCGTTGT
>JAIRVW010000330.1 GCA_031253705.1 Brucellaceae bacterium | reverse complement strand
TGATGTGGGACCACATCCGGAAAGCGGCAAGATGATCACCGCAAGCCTCGGCCGTTATGGTCCTTATATTGCCCATGACGGTGCTTTCGCCAATGTGGACAGCATCGAAGATGTGTTTGAGATCGGCATCAACCGTGCCGTGACCGTGCTGGCGGAAAAAGCTGCCAAAGGCGGCCGCACCCGTGCCACACCGGCAGCGCTTGCCACGCTCGGCGATCATCCGGATGGCGGTTCGGTTACTGTTCGTGACGGTCGTTACGGCCCTTATGTCAATTGGGGTAAGGTCAATGCCACACTGCCAAAGGGCAAAGATCCGGCAACCGTGACAATGGAAGAAGCGCTGGAGCTGATTACAGCGAAAGCCGGTTCTGCCAAGAAAACCACAAAGAAAGCCGCACCGAAAAAGGCTGCAGCTCCGAAGAAGACCACCAAAGCCAAAGCTGCGGATGATGAAGCCAAACCGGTGAAAAAGGCTGCAGCCAAGAAACCGGCGGCGAAAAAGACGGTAACGAAGGCGAAGAAAGCAGATGCCGCTGAATAAGCAGCAACTGTCGCACAGAATAAAGGGCACCATAGCAATATGGTGCCCTTTTTATTTGTCTGTATTTTGGTTTTGATGTCTGATTTCTCAGACACAATGAAGTGCAAGCAAAAGTTTCCATTTTGTGCTGAAATGCTTTAAAGAGTTTTCAGGACTTTATGAAAAGTAAATATTAAGGATGACCGGATTGGCTCGCAGAATGACCCCTTCTTCTGACCGCAACAGCGGCTCGGACAAATTGAAAAACCGGAAGGGTGAGAAAAAGAACAAGGCGCTTTCCGGCAAATCCAAAGTGAAACCGCTGTCAGAGGCTTATCTTCCGAGCAAAGAAGATATTCTCACTTTCATCACTGAAAATCCTGACCGTGCTGCCAAGCGTGATATCGCCAAGGCGTTCAATCTCAAGGGTGACGCACGCATTTATCTCAAAGATATTTTGCGCGAACTGGCCGATGACGGACAGGTGGAAAAGCGTGCCAAGAAACTGTCACGCCCGAACAGCCTGCCGCCGATTGCAGCGCTGACCATTACCGGTCGCGACAATGACGGCGGTCTGGTTGGCCGTCCGATTGAGTGGAACGGTGACACGGCAGCTCCGCTGGTACTGCTGCGTCGCACCCATAAAGACAAAGGCCCGACCGTTGGTGTCGGCGATCAAATTTTGGCGAAAATCTTTGCCAATTCTGACAAGGGCGGCCTGCCCTATACCGGTCGTGTGATCAAAAAACTCGAGAAGCGTGACAATGCTGTGCTCGGCGTTCTGCGTCAGTTACAGAGCGGCGAATACCGCCTTGAACCGGTCAACCGTAAACAGAGTGAAATCAGCATTGATGCGCAGCATCTGAACGGCGCTGAGCCAGGCGATCTGGTTGAAGCTATTCCGCATCAAAAGAGTCGCTTTGGTCTGCCACAGGGTAAGATTGAACAGGTGATCGGCTCCATTGGCAGTGAAAAAGCACTGTCGATGATTGCGATCCATGAATATGAAATCCCGCATATCTTCCCTGAAAAAGCGATTGAGCTGGCGGAAAATGCCAAACCGGCAACAATGAGCCATCGTGAAGACTGGCGCGCTTTGCCGCTGGTCACCATCGATCCGGCTGATGCCAAGGATTATGACGATGCGGTGTTTGCGGAAGCGGATACTGATCCGGCCAATGAAGGCGGCTTTGTCATTGTCGTGGCGATTGCCGATGTCAGTCATTATGTGCTGCACGGCTCGGCGCTTGACCGTGAAGCACTGAAGCGCGGCAATTCGGTCTATTTCCCTGACCGCGTAGTGCCGATGTTGCCGGAGCGCATTTCCAACGATCTGTGCTCGCTGCGTGAAGGTGTTGACCGTCCTGCCATGGCCGTGCGCATTATCATTGGCGCAGACGGCCGCAAACGCTCGCACAGCTTCCACCGCATTATGATGCGCTCTGTCGCCCGCCTCGCCTACCAGCAGGCTCAGGCAGCGATTGACGGCGGTCTGGATGAGAAGACTGAACAGGTCATCGATATCAGCTTAAAGCCACTGTGGAAGGCCTATGCGGCGCTGAAAAGCGCCCGCGACAAGCGCCAGCCGCTGGAGCTTGACCTGCCGGAGAAAAAATTGATCCTCGACGATCAGGGACAGGTGCTGAAAGTCATCGTGCCTGACCGGCTCGATGCGCATAAACTCATCGAAGAATTTATGATTCAGGCCAATGTCGCCGCTGCCGAAACGCTGGAAGCCAAGAACCAGCCGCTGATCTATCGTATCCATGACGTGCCGTCGCTGGCCAAGCAGGAATCCTTACGCGATTTCCTCAAAACTCTGGAAATCAATCTTGCGCGCGGTGCGGAACTGCGTCCGAGCCAGTTCAACGGCATTCTGTCCCGCGTTAAAGGCACGGATCACGAAGAGCTGGTCAATCAGGTGGTACTGCGCTCACAAAGTCAGGCGGAATATAATACCGAGAATATCGGCCATTTCGGGCTTAATCTGCGCCATTACGCGCATTTCACTTCCCCGATCCGCCGTTATGCCGATCTGATCGTCCATCGTGCACTGATCCGCGCGCTCAATCTGGGGCCGGATGGTCTGAGCAATGATGAAGTCGGTGAACTGCCGGCCATTGCGCTCAGCATTTCCCAGACAGAGCGCCGTGCCATGCTGGCCGAGCGTGAAACGACTGACCGTCTGATTGCCCATCATCTGGCGGAACAGGTTGGCAATGAGTTTCAGGCGCGCGTTCAGGGCGTAACCAAGGCCGGTTTGTTCGTGACCCTTGCGACATATGGTGCCGACGGCTTTATTCCCATTTCCACTTTGGGACGGGAATATTATCACTATGATGAAGCCGGTCATTCTGTCGCCGGTGAGCGGTCAGGCAAAGGCTATCGTCTCGGCGACAGTGTGGAAGTAAGACTGGTTGAAGCGCAGCCCGTCGCCGGTGCCTTGCGTTTTGAAATGCTGACTGAACCGCGTTTGCTGCCCGCATCCTTGCAATCGCACCACAAAGCCACCAAATTCAGCCGGAAGACGGGAAAATCCCGCACCGGTGGTCCATCGGGTAAACCTTCACACATTTCCCGTAAAGGCAGACGATAAGTCCTTAACAGGCATGGGAGACTATGATGAGCAGTGATCAGACCCTGACACAGACGGAAACGCAGGTTTTCGGCGGTGAAAGTGCAAAACCGGCGCGTGCCGCGCGTCCGCTGGGACAAGCCATGCAGCGTGGTTTTCTCTCCCGCTGCCCGCATTGCGGTGACGGCAAATTATTCCGCTCATTCCTGCGCCCTGTTGCCAACTGCTCCGTCTGTCAGGAAGATTATACGCCACAGCGCGCCGATGATCTGCCTGCCTATCTGACCGTTCTGATCGTCGGCCACGTCGTCGTTGCCCTGTTCATGATGGTTGAAAATATGGGCGGTCTCTCCCTCTGGGGGCATCTGGCCATCTGGGGGCCTGTGACCGTCCTGATGTCACTGGTGCTGCTGCAGCCCATCAAAGGGGCCACAATCGGCCTGCAATGGGCGCTCTACATGCATGGCTTTGATAAAGAGAGCCAGCAGGAATATATCTGACGCAGATGTCAGGGCGCATTTCGCAGACAGCTTTACAACATATGCATGAATCGGATGATGCGGCGGCTTTGGGCAACAAAAATGCCGCCTCTTCCGGGTTCATACGGCCGCGCG
>JAIRVW010000135.1 GCA_031253705.1 Brucellaceae bacterium | reverse complement strand
GAATTATTGTCTCCGGCGCACCGGCCGATCCAGATCACCCGCGATCTGCCGAATTTCTGGAAAGGCTCATGGGCGGATGTGCGCACCGATATGCGTGGCCGCTATCCGCGTCATGTCTGGCCGGAAAATCCCGCAGAGGCGGATCCCACTCGGCGTGCCAAACCACGGGGCACATAATATTTCAACTCTTGCGGCCTGCAAACGGCGTTCCTCTGTGCTTCCGGTACTCATGTACTTTAGTACATTCCGTTCCGGTTCTCGATGAACACCGTTTTCGTCACGCCATAGTTGAAATATAGCGTCGCGATTACCCTGCGGCAGGATGGCGCAGATTAACTTGCGTGAGCGGTAATTTTACCGCATAAGGCATTGTATGCGAGACATTTGACGGGGAAAAACAGAATGGCGAATGGTGATCTGATTAATCGTGCCTCGTCGCTTTCCCGCCGTCTGCGCCTCACAACATTGGTACGTGTGCGCTGGTTCGCCATTACTGGTCAGACCGCCGCGGTTTTGTTTGTTTCTCTCTCTTTGCATTTTGTGTTCCCGCTCGGGATCAGCTTTGCGTTGATCGCTGTATCCGCATGGCTCAATCTGTTCCTGTCTTTTCGCTATCAGCTCAATCACCGTCTGGATTTGCGCACTGTTCTGCTGGTGCTGGCTTTTGATATTCTGCAGCTCACTGGTCTGCTCTATCTGACCGGCGGTCTGCAAAATCCGTTTGCAGTGCTTTTGGTCGTGCCGGTGATTATTGCCGCGACTGCACTGTCTGTACGCAGTATTCTGCTGCTCGGTTTTCTGACAATTATCTGCGCCAGTGTTCTGGTTGTCTGGCATCTGCCACTGCCATGGTATAGCGGCGTGACTTTGGAACTGCCGCTGATGTTTGTTATCGGTGTCTGGTGTGCCATTGCCTCGACTTTGATTTTCAGCGGAATTTATGTTTATCGCATTGCCGAGGAAGCCCGCTTGCTGGGTGATGCCCTGAGCGCGACTGAACTGGTATTGCAGCGCGAGCAGCATTTGTCGGCGCTGGATGGTCTGGCTGCCGCCGCAGCGCATGAGCTCGGCACACCGCTGGCGACCATCACACTGGTGGTCAAGGAAATGCAGCGTGCTCTGAAAAATGATGACCGTTATGCCGAGGATATCCAGCTGCTGTCTTCGCAGGCGCAGCGCTGCCGCGAAATTCTGCAACGCCTTACCAGCCTGTCTTCGGAAGGTGAGGAACATATGTCGAAACTGGCGCTGTCTTCGCTGATTGAAGAAGTGATCGCGCCACATCGTAATTTTGGCATCCAGATTGATGTTGAGAAGCGGCCTGACCCGAAATCGGCTGTTGCCGAGCCGGTTGTCCGGCGTAATCCGGGCGTGATCTATGGTCTCGGCAACCTGATCGAAAATGCCGTGGATTTCGCCAAAGCGGAAACCCAGGTCATCTGGGGCTGGGATGAAAATTCTGTCCGCATCATTATCCGCGATGACGGCAAGGGGTTTTCCGTCGATATGCTGGACAGGATCGGTGAACCCTATATGTCGCGCCGCAGTGACGAGCGTAACGGTGGCGGTCTGGGGCTGGGATTATTTATCGCCAAGACTTTGCTTGAGCGTTCCGGTGCCCATATTTCTTTTAGTAATCGGCCTGAGCCGGGACAAAGCGGTGCGGAGATTACGATTGTCTGGTCGCGTCAGGCACTGACCGCTTAAAGACGATTCTTCAGATGTGCCGCAGACTGTCTCGTGACAGAAAGATTCGTGTTCTGATGCTTTGATCGACGGTCAGAATGATGTTTTATGCAATAAAATCTCTGTGAA
The DNA here is from genome assembly GCA_031253705.1 of Brucellaceae bacterium. Classification (GTDB taxonomy): domain Bacteria; phylum Pseudomonadota; class Alphaproteobacteria; order Rhizobiales; family Rhizobiaceae; genus Pseudochrobactrum. The sequence continues at coordinate 7,232 of JAIRVW010000135.1, read as the reverse complement.
ATGCTATCAATTTCGGCGTTTTACATTAATAGTTACATTGCATATTTGACTTTTTGACGCAGGCGCAGCAATAAGTAAAAAGACAAAAGACGAGTAAGGAATACCTGATGGATGATATGAGTCAGGATGATCACCTTGCCATCGGCAGTGATCCTTCGCTTCTTCTGGTTGATGACGACAAACCGTTCCTGCAGCGGCTTGCCCGCGCTATGGAAAGTCGCGGCTTTACGGTAACAACAGCAGACTCCGTTGAGGAAGGGATTGCTGCTGTGAAACTGGCAGCTCCGGCCTATGCGGTTGTTGATATGCGTCTTGGTGACGGCAATGGTCTGGATATTATTGAGGCCATCCGCGCAAAGCGTGAAGATACGCGTGCGATTGTACTGACCGGCTACGGCAATATTGCCACGGCAGTGAATGCGGTGAAAATCGGTGCGATTGACTATCTTTCCAAGCCTGCGGATGCAGATGAGGTTTTTGCGGCGCTGACCCGTCGTGACGGTGAAAAAATTGCACCGCCGGAAAATCCGATGTCGGCAGACCGTGTACGCTGGGAACATATTCAGCGTGTTTATGAACTGTGCGAGCGCAATGTTTCTGAAACAGCACGCCGCCTCAATATGCATCGCCGTACCTTGCAGCGCATTCTGGCCAAACGCGCCCCGCGCTGATTTTTGTTTGAGATGTCATGCCGGCTGAGGTGTCAGTCGGCATCGCTGTGTTCTATCGATACCCCTGCGATTTCCGCGAGCGTCAGCCGGTTCGCGCCGATCCGTGCCAGTTGCAATGTCAGTGCTTTACGCGTGGCCGGTGCCAGTTTGTGCTCCGGTGCATCGCGCAGAATTTCCCCGCCATAACCGTCTGAGAGAATAAAACCGCAATCTTCCGGAAAGATATCGTGTGGCACCTGTGCATGCGTGGCGAAAAACAGCCGGTCACAGAAATTGCGGTAATCCGGCCATTTCTGATCGGCCTTCCAGTCTTCAACCGAGGATTTGATCTCAATAATCCAGATTTCGCCTTTGCGTGTCAGTCCTATCAGATCTGCGCGTCTGCCGGATTTCAGTGAAACTTCCGGCAGCACAGTAATATTCAGATCAAGACAGAGGCGCTGCACACCACGGCGCACCATGAGAGCTGCGTCGGACTGACGGCCGTCGCTGAGCGGATGGTGCTGGAAAGGTGAGATAATCGGCATTGTTCAATCTGTCAGTATAGAGCGCTGTTTGTTTTTATTTGTAATAGCAGAAAAGATAATCATGGTTAATGTTTGATTAAGAAACAGTGGTTAACTTGCTCCCAATAAATATTCACTGTCTTTACGGTTTTCTGAGGGGAAAAATGGTATTCAGCAAAGCTCTATCTGCCGCCGGTCTTTTACTGACAATGGCGCTGGCCGGTTGCTCCACATCGGCACCATTCCAGAGCAGCACAGCATCATATTCCAGTGTGACTGATGCCAGCTATGTGCTTCCGACAGTTCCTGTGCAGAAAATTGCGCCGGAATATCGCCGTCAGCTGGTGAAATACGATACCAAAGAAGCACCGGGCACAATCATTGTCGATACGCAGAACAAGTTTTTGTATCATGTCGAGCCGGACGGCAAAGCCATGCGCTATGGCATTGGTGTCGGTCGTGAGGGCTTTCAGTGGAAGGGCGATGCCAAAGTCGCCATGAAGCGGGAATGGCCGACTTGGACACCACCTGCACCAATGATCAAGCGTCAGCCGGAACTGGCAAAATATGCATCCGGTATGCAGCCGGGTCTGAACAATCCGCTCGGTGCCCGTGCGCTCTATCTTTATAAAGGCGGACGTGACAGTGGCTATCGTCTTCACGGCACGCCGGAATGGTGGTCAATCGGCAAGAACGTGTCTTCCGGCTGTATCCGCCTGATCAATCAGGACATTATGGATTTATATGACCGTTCGCAGGTCGGCGCCAAGGTTGTTGTGCTTTAAACCTGCGCAGTCCAGATAATAAAAAACGCGGCCTCTGAGCCGCGTTTTTTATTGGTTCGCTTTTCTGAAATGTCAGATTGCTTCAACCTGCAGAACTTCCGGAACGAAATGTTTGAGCAGGTTCTGAATACCGTGTTTCAGGGTCGCTGTTGACGATGGGCAGCCGGAGCAGGCGCCTTTCATATGCAGATAGACTACACCATGTTCAAAGCCGCGGAATGTGATGTCGCCGCCGTCCTGCGCAACAGCCGGACGTACGCGGGTTTCAATCAGCTCTTTGATGGTTTCAACGATTTCCGCATCCGCATCGGCGAAGAATTCGCCTTCTGAGTGATCATGGCCTTTGGACTGTTCCGATGCCATAACCGGCGCGCCGGAGATCATGTGCTCCATGATCGTGCCAAGAATAGCCGGTTTGAGATGCTGCCATTCCGCACCGTCTTTGCTGACAGTGATAAAATCATAACCGAAAAATACGCCGTTCACACCTGGAACCGCAAAGAGTTTGGCGGCAAGCGGTGAAGTATTGGCGGCGCTTTCCGCATCGCGGAAGTCAGCGGTGCCTTCCGGCATAACCACTTTGCCCGGCAGAAATTTCAGGGTCGCCGGATTAGGTGTGGCTTCAGTCTGGATGAACATCAAAGTTCTCCCGTGTTAAATGAGGTCTGTACAGAAAATACGGCAACCATGACCGCAAGGTTGCGTGATTGCCGCTAATATAGGTGTTTCAGGCGACGGCATCAATGTCATCGTCAGAAAGATCTGACGGAATAACCGTAACCGGAACAGGGAAAGACGCGCCACGTCCGGCAATCGACTGCACAAGCGGCCCCGGACCTTCTTTGCCGGAGCCTGCAGCGAGCACCAGAATGGCAATATCCTGATCTTCTTCGATCAGGCTGTGAATTTCCTCTGCGGTCTGGCCTTCACGGACAATCAGCTCAGGCTCAATCCCATGCTGTTCACGCAGTTGCGTGGCATATTTGTTGAGCGCGGTTTGCGCACGCTCCAGTGCTTCGGCACGCATAATATTGCCGACACCTAAGAATTGCTGGAAGTCCGAAGGATCAATGACAAACAGCAGCACCAATGCACCGCCGGTATTGCGGGCACGGCGCGAGGCATAGGCAACTGCGCGCCCGCATTCGGGCGTTTCATCGACCGAGACAAGAAATTTGCGGCGGTGGCCGGCTTCCCGGCTAAGACGTTTTGAAACCATGCGCGGGAATTTGCCACTCAATGCGCCCGACTGCAAGATGACAATTTTGTGGCGGCACGAAAATTTAATGATTTGGCCGGAGAGAGAAACCGGAATGAACCTGTCCGGATATGCCCGATAAGATAGGAAAAGCGGTTTTTACCTTGTCTTTCAGCAGGTTTCATGTTTGAAAAAAGAGCAGCTATCGTCCTGTATAATTGCCGTTTCACATTGCTGTGTAACGGAATGATTTTTAATGCGCAGCAGTGTTTTACGGTTTTAAACCGGTCTCTGATTGCCGCTGACAAGACAAAGACTCACAATGACTAAAGCCTATGAGACTAAAACCTATGGCAAGCTGGCTTCACGCGTTTATGAGCTGGATAAGCCGGTCGGGCGTTCTTTCGGCGATGTGGAATTCTATCTCGAACGCCTGAAAACAATCGCGGGGCCGGTGCTGGAACCAGCAACCGGTAACGGTCGCATGTTGGTGCCACTGGCACAGGCCGGTTACAGTGTCAGCGGTTTTGATCTGTCTTCTGAAATGCTTGAGCTGTGCAAAGCGAGTTGCGCGCAATCTGGCGTGGAAGCGGAACTGAGCCTGCAGGGGTTCACGACATTTCACTATGCGCAGAAATTCGCAGCCATTGTGCTTCCTGCCGGTTCATTCCAGCTGCTGACTGATCCGCTTGAGGCGATGAGCTTTTTGCGTCGTTGCAAACAGGCTCTGGCACCGGATGGTAAGCTGTTGTTGGATATTTCTGTTGTCCGCGATTTTATGGATCATAATCCGCGTGCCCGCCACTGGCAGGATGGCGAAGACTTGCTGACCTTGCAGGAAATGCCCACAGCAACAGATTATATCCGACAGGTTGTGACCTCACACCTGCGCTATGAATTATGGCGTGATACGCAGCTGATCACAACGGAGATGGAGCTGTTTTCGTTACGCTGGTGGGGTATGTTCGAGCTGGAACTGGCGCTGCGTGAGGCAGGTTTTACGCAGGTGAAAATCTTCGGTGATTATCAGACGGGCGGCTTGGATACCGGTGCCGCCGATACGCTGACCTTTGAGGCTCAGTAAGAAACGTATAACAAAAAAGGCAGGGAATTCCCTGCCTTTTTAATAGATGTTATTTCTGAAGCAGGCCGATGATGTCACGCACATTATGCATGGTTTCTTCGGCAAGCACGCCTGCACGTTCACCGCCGTCACGCAGAACACTGTCGATATAGGCAGGGTCAGCAACCAGACGGCGCATTTCCTGTGTGATCGGTGAAAGCTGCGAGACTGCGAGTTCAGCAAGCGAGGCTTTGAATTCAGAGAACTGCTTGCCACCGAAATCACGCAGAACATCCGCCTTGTCAGTGCCGGACAGTGCCGCAAAAATACCGATCAGATTGTCAGCTTCCGCGCGGCCTTCCAGACCTTCAACTTCTGAAGGAATAGCATCGGCATCGGTCTTGGCTTTGCGGATCTTCTTGGTGATGGTTTCCTCATCATCAATCAGATTGATGCGCGACAGATCGGACGGGTCGGACTTCGACATTTTCTTGGTGCCGTCACGCAGCGACATGATACGCATGGCAGGGCCGGAAATCATCGGTTCTGTCATCGGGAAAAAGCCCGATACAGTCTCATCACCAACGGCCATTTCCACACCAATGCCAAGCGAGGCAATGCGGTCGGAATAGTCATTGTTGAATTTCTGCGCAATGTCGCGGGTCAGTTCAAGATGCTGCTTCTGATCGTCGCCGACCGGCACGTGGGTGGCGCGATAGAGCAGAATGTCAGCCGCCATCAGGCTCGGATAGGCCAGCAGGCCGAGCGAAGCATTTTCGCGGTCCTTACCGGCTTTATCCTTGAACTGCGTCATACGGTTCATCCAGCCGATACGGGCAATACAGTTGAACACCCACGCAAGTTCCGCATGCTGCATCACACGGCTCTGATTAAAGACAATGCTCTTTTTCGGATCAAGACCTGCAGCCAGATAGGCGGCGGTGATTTCACGCGTGGAATTTAAAAGTTCTGCGGGATCCGGATTGATTGTCAGCGCATGCATGTCAACGACGCAATAGATGCAATCATTGTCATCCTGCAAGGCAACCCAGCGTTTCAGCGCGCCGAGATAATTGCCGAGGTGAAGATTGCCGGTTGGTTGTGCGCCGGAGAAAATGCGTTCTTTGAAGGTGTTCATTCTTGTTAAATCCTGAAGCTGGTGGAGAGCCGGTCGAGCGTGATTATCGGTCTTTCATATGTTGATAATCAGAATGCTCTGGGGTTGCTTTTAAGGCCGGCATATGTGGTTTGGACGCATGCTGCCGGTCTCGGGCTGGACTATCTTATAAAAAATATCCGGAAGGCAGGCGTGTAATCCTGTCTTCCGGATGCGTTATTAGTGCCAGAGTGCTGAAAAGCAATCAAGCGGAAATATTCTTGTCCTTTGCAGCGGCTGACGTTTTTTTACGGCCGCGCATATTGCCTTTCACAGCGGAAAGGCTGGCACCGCCAATGGCAAAAACAGTTGCGAAATAAACCAGCATACTGCCGAGAACGAGCAGGCCGAGTGTGGTGGCCTGCGCCATGAAACCGGCCTGTTTGCTCAAATAAAATTCCAGATATTGCGATGCAAAATACAAGGCCGCAGCCATGATTGCCGCTGCGATAATCAGGCGCGGAATGCGGCGGATCAGACCGGCATCATAATCCCAGTGCTTACGCCAGATGAGGACTGTGAGCAGCAAAACGGCATTGACCCATCCGGCGGTAATTTCCGCTGTGGCAATGCCGGAAGGGCCAAGACGCGGAAACAGGAACAGCGCCAGAGACACATTCACCACCACGGAAATACCGGCAAAAATCATCGGCGTGCGGGTATCTTCACGGGCGAAGAAACCCGGAATAAAGGCTTTGATCAGCACGAAAGCAGGCAGGCCGAGGCCGTAAACCGCCAGAATTTGCGAAACAATCAATGTGGATTCAGGGCCGAATTTTCCGCGTTCAAATAACAAGCGTACCAGCGGTTCGGAGAAAACCAGCAGTGCTGCAGCCGCAGGCAGGGTCAGAAACAGAGTGAATTCGACTGAACGGTTTTGCAGATTTCCTACTTCTTTCAAATTGCCGCCGCGCAAAGCGCGTGACAATTCCGGCAGCAGAACGGTGGCAACGGCAATGCCGACCACGCCGAGCGGCAACTGATAAAACCGGTCGGCATAGACAAGGGAAGACACTGCGCCTTCGGAACCGGATGCAATATTAGTATTAATCAGCAGATTGATCTGCGTAATGCCGCCGGTAATCGCGGCAGGCAGCGCCAGCACCAGCAGGCGGCGCACATTGGGTGTCAGTTTCGGGCGGCGGAAACCGATTTTCATTCCGGCGCGACGTACCGCAAACCAGACAATGGCGAGTTGCACCACACCGGCTGCCATAACGCCCCATGACAGGGCATAGCCGATCTGCAGCGGGTCATAATTTTGCACCCATGCCAGCAACAGCGCACCGATCAGGATGAAATTCAGGAATACCGGAGCAATGGCTGCCGCGAAATATTTATGCAGGCTGTTGAGCATGCCGCCCATCATTGCTGCCAGCGACATACAGGCGAGATAGGGGAACATAATCATCGCCAGACTGACCGTATTCTCAAATTTTACCGGATCACTGGTGAAACCCGGTGCAATCACCGTGCTGACCAGAAACGGCATGGAAAGCTCCATGGCAATGGTCAGGCCGAGAAGAATGGTGAACAGCACGCCGAAGACTTCTTCGGAAAAACGCTTGGCACCATCCATACCGTTCTGCTCGATCTCTTTGGCAAAGAGCGGCACGAAAGCGGCATTGAATGCACCTTCGGCAAACAAACGTCGGAACGTATTCGGAAAACGGAAAGCCGTGTTGAAAGCATCTGCCACAGGGCCGGTACCGAGAAAAGCTGCCATCAGCATTTCGCGGGTGAAACCGAAAATTCTGCTCATCAGCGTGCCGGAAGCAACAGTTGCGAATTTTTTCAGCAGGCTCATGAACGGGTCTCTTTGAAATGGGGCATATAATCAGAAGAACGGTTTC
>JAIRVW010000276.1 GCA_031253705.1 Brucellaceae bacterium | reverse complement strand
TTGAAGTGTCTGATATTCTCCGCACACAATTCGGACAGCCGACGAAAAACTGAATAATACATGTTCTTATGACGGTAACAGGGCGACCAGTCCGTCATTACCGCGTTGTAATTGCCCTGCAAGGTCGAGTTCCAGCAAGGCGAGATGAACTGCCGCTGCCGGCAGGCTCGTATGCCTGATAATCGCATCGACGCTCGCCGGTGTGCTGCTCAGCGCATTGCGGATGCGCTCCAGATTGGCACTGCCGCTGAAAGACGGGACATCCGCATCTGTGTTCAGGGAAATGCTGTGTGCTGCGATTGGTGCCGCATTTTCGCTGAAGACAAAACCGGCTTGTTGCGGCGCGGTACCGTCTGTGCGCAGCATAGGTGCGAGTGCATCGCGAATATCCTGTGCTTCGGTCAGCATGATTGCACCGTTTTTGAGCAGTGAATTGGTGCCGCTGGCGCGCGGATCAAGCGGTGAGCCTGGTACTGCAAAAACCAGTCTGCCCATTTCTCCCGCCAGCCGGGCGCTGATCAGTGAACCGGAACGCTGTGCGGCTTCAATCACCGCAAGGCCGAGTGACAGACCGGCAATGATGCGGTTACGGCGCGGAAAATCCTGCGCGCGCGGTACCCAGCCCATCGGCATTTCTGAAATGATCATCCCGCCATGATCAATAATCCGATCAAGCAGCGGAATATTCTCCGGCGGATAGGGGCGGTCAAGCCCGCCCGCCAATACAGCAATGGTACCGGTCTCAAGGCTGGCCTTATGGGCTGCCGTATCAATGCCGCGCGCAAAGCCGGAGACAATGGCAAAGCCTTCCGCGCCCAGATCACGCACCAGTTGGGAGGTGAAAGCGCAGGCCGTGGCCGAGGCATTGCGCGCACCGACAATGGCGACCGGCGGCTTGCTGAACAGAGCTGTATTGCCAAGCACCGTCACCAGCGGTGGCGGATTGAGCATTTGTCTGAGATATGACGGATAGTCCGGCTCGCCCATGCCGATGAGTTTGGCACCGGCGCGATCAATCGCTTCCAGTTCCTGTTCGGCCTCTTGCTGGCTATGAATACGGAGCGGACGTTTGGCGGTGGAGCGCACCAGCTCAGGCAGGCGCTCAAGGGCGGCAGCAGCGCTGCCGCAATAGGCGATCAGATCGCGAAAACTGGCAGATCCCACATTATCGCTGCGAATGAGCCGCAGCCAGTTGAGTCTCTGCTGGTCGGAGAGACGAATTCCTTTAACTTGCGAACCCGTCTCCCTGATCATTTATTTTGATCCTATCTTGGTTTCAGTACCACGGAGCAGCCGCTTAATATTCTCATGATGCTTGATGAAGATAATCACGGTGAGGATGGCAAACAGCAATGCGGTCTTGGTGAGGCCGAGATAGAGAATGGATACCGGTACAACGACACTGGCAATCAGCGCGGAGAGCGAGGAGTAGCGGGTGAGGAGCGCTATAACGATCCAGACAGCCGCAAAAACCAGAGCCCCCGGCCAGACCAGTCCGAGCAGAATACCGAGATAGGTGGCAACGCCTTTGCCGCCTTTAAAACCCAGCCAGACCGGAAACAGGTGGCCGAGAAAAGCACCGAGGCCGGCAGCTAGTGCATAATCGCGCCCGAAATAGGCGGCAACCAGCACGGCGATGGTGCCTTTGAGCATATCGCAGAGCAGGGTTGCTGCAGCAATTTTCTTATTGCCGGTACGCAGCACATTGGTCGCACCGATATTGCCGGAACCGATGGAGCGGACATCGCCCAGACCTGCCATGCGGGTAAGCAGCAGACCAAAGGGGATTGAACCAAGCAGATAGCCAAAGATCAGCGCTGCAACAATGCCAGCCGCGCCGCCGGTGATAATCAGTGGTTCAGTCATAAAATCCCCTCAGAGTGATTTGCCCGCACAACCGGACAGCAGAAATTAGGCATAAAATCCGCGTCAAAACAATATTTATAATGCGAAGACTGTCTTGCCGCCAACCACGGTTCTGATCACGCGACCCTGAAATTTAGCATCTTCAAAAGAGCTGTTTTTCGAGAGTGAACGCAATTCTTCGGCTTTCACTACCCATGGTTCATAAAGATCGACCACGGCGAAATCAGCCTTTGCACCGACTTTCAGTGTACCAGCATCCAGACCATAGAGTTTGGCCGGAGCGGTGGAAAGCACTTCAATCAGACGCAGCAGGCTGAGACTGTCATTGTGATAGAGCCGCAGCGCTGCACCCAGCAGGGTTTCCAGACCGATCGCACCGGCTTCCGCATCGGCAAATGGCAGGCGCTTGGTGTCAACATCCTGCGGATTATGCGCGGAGACAATCACATCAATCGTGCCGTTGCGAACGGCTTCAATCATCGCCTGACGGTCGTCTTCATTGCGCAGCGGCGGTGAGAGACGGAAGAATGTGCGGTATTCGCCGATATCATTTTCATTCAGTGACAAATGATTGATCGAAACCGCAGCGCTGACTTTTGTGTTGGTTTCCTTGGCACGACGCAGAACCTGAGCCGACATATCGCAGGAAATCTGTGCGGCGTGATAATGACCACCAGTCATGGCCGCGAGGCGCAGATCGCGTTCCAGCGGAATTACCTCTGCTTCGCGCGGCGCACCGGAAAGGCCGAGCCAGCTGGCATAAAGCCCGCTATTCATTGCGCCGCCGCCGAGATAAGGATCGATTGTCTCATGGGCAATCACCGCACCGAAATCCTTGGCATAGGTCAGCGCACGACGCAGCAGTAGCGTATTGGCCAGCGATTTACGGCCTTCGGTAAAGGCAACCGCACCGGCTTCGCGCAGCAGACCCATTTCGGTCATTTCTTCACCCTGCAAACCGCGGGTGATGGCCGCAGCCGGATACACATTGACGATGGCTGTATCGCGAGCAGTCCGCTTGACGAATTCCACCAGTGCCACATTGTCGATCACCGGATCGGTATCCGGCATCATAATCATCGAGGTTACGCCGCCGGCCGCAGCAGCCTGACTGGCCGAGGCAATGGTTTCACGATGTTCTGTACCTGGTTCACCGATGAAAACACGGCTGTCGACCAGACCCGGGATCATGACATTACCGTTGAGGTCAATGATTTCTGCGCCTTCCGGTGTGCCCTGATGATTGGTATCTGCGCCGCTGGCGACGATAATGCCGTCCTGAACGATCAGTGTACCGTTTTCATCGAGATTACGCGAAGGGTCAATGATGCGGGCATTGGTATAAACTGTGGTGCTCATCATCAGGCTCCCAGACCATTGAATGTTTCAGGATTTCGTCGGGGATCAAGCAAAGCTTCCATTACGGCCATACGCACGGCAACACCCATTTCCACCTGTTGCTGGATCACGCTTTGCGGGCCGTCAGCAATATCCGA
>JAIRVW010000227.1 GCA_031253705.1 Brucellaceae bacterium | reverse complement strand
CTATAAAGCGTGCGTTGACCATCCATATCCTGCATCATGGAATAGGTCGCGCTCTGCAAATTGCGTGCCGTATCCGTGAGATAGGCTTGTGTCAGGCTAATAGAAGAATTGACAATATTACGCGTATTGGTCTCAAACCAGCGATCCAGCCCGAGATTAAGCGTCACACTGGCGACAATCGCCACCACAATCGCCGGAACCGCGGCAATCAGCGAGAAAAGCGCAACAATGCGCACATGCAACCGCGCAGCGGCGCGGCCATGACGGCGCGCCTGCATAATACGGAAAATCTCGCGAATGATCAGTGCCAGCAGACTGACAACCAGCACCACATTGATGCTGATCAGTGTCAGCGTCACATCCAGATCAGGAATAATCGGCGTGACACCGATCATGATCAGAAAGGAGACAAGTGAGGCGATGATCGACAAAACAACGATAATTACACCCGGAAGTGCGAGTAAACGTCTGTGTTCACTCACCCGTGCAGGTTTAAATTCGCGCAACCATTCAAGCAGACTCGTCTTATCCATTCCGTTAATCTATTATAAACCGTTGCCATCATGCAACAGAATGTTGCACATATGCAACGATATCGCTGCCATCCCCAATTACATTAGCTATTCTTGAATATATTGAGGTCGTGGTCGCGGATTTTCTTGCGCAACGTATTGCGGTTCAGCCCCAGTAATTCCGCCGCCTTAATCTGGTTGCCGGATGTGGCTGTCAGGCTTGCAGCCAGCAGCGGATATTCGATTTCCTGTAAAATCCGGTCATAGAGCCCCTGCGGCGGCAATTCGCCGTTGAATGAAGCAAAATACTGCCGCAGATAAACCTCCGTCGCCTCACGCAAACTGGTGATCTGATCGGGCTTCAGCCCTGCCTCGTCAGTCTGTAAGGACGGCGGCAGATGCTGCAACTCATGACGGATAATCTCGGCATTAATCTCATCCTGCGGATAGAGCGCTGCCAGCCTGCGCACCAGATTTTCCAGCTCGCGCACATTGCCCGGCCATGTGTAATGGCGCAGCACAGCAAAGCCCTCGGCGCTGATCTGCTTTGGTGACAGACCTTCCTTTTCCACCAGCCGGAAGAAATGCTGCACCAGATCCGGCACATCCTCACTGCGCTCACGCAATGGCGGCATGCGCAGCGGCACGACATTGAGCCGGTAGTATAGATCCTCGCGGAACTGGCCTTTGTGAATTGCTTTGAGCAAATCCTTATTGGTTGCGGCCACAATACGTACATCGGTTTTAATCGGCGTGCGCCCGCCAACGGTCATATATTCGCCCTGCTGGAGTACGCGTAACAGACGCGTTTGCGCTTCCATCGGCATGTCGCCGATTTCATCGAGAAACAATGTGCCGCCATTAGCCTGCTCAAAACGGCCTGAAAAACGCTGCTGTGCGCCGGTAAAGGCACCCTTTTCATGACCGAATAATTCAGATTCAATCAGATCACGCGGAATAGCGGCCATATTGATCGCAACAAAAGGCCCGTTACGGCGACGGCCATATTCATGCAAAGCGCGGGCAACCAGTTCCTTGCCCGTGCCGGATTCACCGGTGATCATCAGCGTCAGATCGGTCTGCATCATGCGCGCCAGCACACGATAGACATCCTGCATTGCAACTGAGCGACCAACAAGCGGCATATTCTCTGCCTGTTCATCACTCTCCTGCTTTGCATGCACCGGTTTTGGTTCGGACAGCGCGCGACGCAGCAGGCTCACCATCTCGCTCAGATCGAATGGTTTCGGCAGATAATCATAGGCACCGGCCTCAGAAGCGCGGATTGCAGTCATGAAAGTGTTCTGCGCACTCATCACCACAACCGGCAGATCAGGTCGCGCTTTGCGGATGCGTGGCAAAATCTCAAAGACGGAACCGTCCGGCATATTCACATCGCTGATAACCAGATCGCCTTCGCCGCTCGTAATCAGCGTCCAGAGCGCCGCACGATTACCGGCAAGACGCACAGTATAGCCCGCTCTGCCCAGTGCCTGATTGAGCACTGTGCGCATAGCTGCATCATCTTCCGCAACGATGATTACCGGTTCATTCAATGCTTCGCTCCCAACAAATAAAACATTACATTACAGATATTTATATCAATTCCCTGATAGTTAAATTTAAATATCAGAATGACCGCTCTTCCAGACAGGCAGCAGAATACGGAAAGTGGTTTTTCCCGCAAAACTTTCACATTCAATCATCCCGCCATGATCAGCAATGATCTTGGCAACCAAAGGCAAGCCCAAACCGGAACCATTGGTTTTCGTGGTGATAAACGGATCAAACAGGATCGGCAGAATATCCGGTGCGACCCCGCCGCCATTATCAATCACGCAATATTCCAGCGGCAGAGACAGGCGCTCACCTGTCGCCGGTACAATCATATGCATGCCCGCTTTATAGGCCGAGGTCAGAAGGATCTCGCCTTTTCGGCCTGAACGCTCTTCCGGTTCAATCGCTTCGGCAGCATTTTTAATCAGGTTGAGAAACACCTGTATCAGCTGATCGCGATTACCCCAGACACGCGGCAAGGACGGATCATAATCCTCACGGATCGTGACATGGGAGGCGAAGCCATGGCTCGCCAGTGTTTTGACATGCCCAAGCACGGTGTGCAGATTAACGGCCGAGCGCTCTATCGGACGCTCATCGGAAAACACATTCATCCGGTCAACAAGGGCGACGATACGGTCGGCTTCATCACGGATCAGCTGTGTGAGTTCGCAATCCGCCTCATTGGCCACATCGCGTGCTGACATTTCCAGCAATTGCGCCGCACCGCGAATGCCCGAAAGCGGATTTTTGATCTCATGCGCCAGCATGGCCGCCAGACCGGTGACAGAACGTGCCGCGCCGCGATGACTCATCTGGCGGTTGAGTTTTTCCGCCATGGCCGTTTCTTTGAACAGGATAACCACATGATCCGGCTTTTCGCTGACCGGCGTTACCTGCACATCCACCATTCGCTCCGCACCCATGCGCGGCGATGACATATCAATATGATATTCATTGATCGCGGTACCGCTACGGATCACCTGTGCAATCAGCTCTGTAAGCGGGCTTGCAGGCGGCAGAAAATAATTCAGGCCGTGGCGTTTTAAAATCCCTGCGCTGGAGCCAAAGAACACTTCCGCCTGCGCATTGGCATAGCTGATCTGCCCGTCACTCCCTGCCATAATCACCGCTTGCGGCAATGTGTTCAGCACATGATCTGACAAAGATAATGCCGCTGCATCCATCAGGCAGCATCCTTCAAGGATTTATTGCCGGATACCGGTGCCACACCTGAGAATATATCTGCCAGTATGGTTGAGACCTCCTGAGCATTACCGGAAGTCATCAGCGCTTTTTTGACCGTATCAGGCACATTTGAGGTATGACGCTCCATATACCAGCCCAGATGTTTGCGCGCATGGCGCACACCGGTTTTCTCACCATAATGCTCCAGCATGGCGTGGTAGTGGGCAAGCACATAATCACTTAAGCTAACAGGCGCAGCCTTATTTGCATCACCGCGCAGTTCATCTGCTATCTGCCCCGCCAGCCATGGCTGGCCATAGCTTGCGCGGCCGATCATCACCGCATCGGCACCGGAGCGCTGCATAATTTCCTGCACATCAGCAGCACTGCCAACATCCCCATTCGCGACAAGAGGTACGGAAATTGCCTCACGCACCGCGCGGATTGCGTCCCAATCGGCATGACCGGTATAGAACTGACAGCGCGTGCGGCCATGCACTGTGATCATCTGCACACCGGCATCGACAGCACGCTGCGCCAGTTCCGGTGCGTTGATGGAATTGTGATCCCAGCCAAGCCGCATTTTCAGCGTTACCGGCACTTTCACCGCTTGTACGGTTGCTTCAATCAGTGTCAGCGCATGATCCAGATCGCGCATCAGTGCCGAGCCGGAATAACCGCCGGTCACCTTTTTGGCAGGGCAACCCATATTGATATCAACAATATCCGCGCCTTCTGCCTCTGCGATCTTGGCAGCCTCACCCATCCAATGCGCTTCACGCCCTGCGAGCTGCACGACATGGGTTTGCAGGTCACCACGTTCCATGCGCTTGCGGCTCTCGGAATGATGATTACACAGCTCCGCACTGGCGACCATTTCGGAAACTACCAGCCCTGCACCAGCCTCCCATGCCCGACGGCGAAACGGCAGATCGGATACGCCGGACATCGGCGCCAGAAATACGCGGTTGCGGATTTCCACCGTTCCGATCTTCAATGGCAGGGTTGCAGTGTTCATCATCAGCCTAAAAATTGTGCAATATTAAAAACGCTCAAACTTTAAGCAGATTTATAGGTTTTATCGCCTTCATGCAAGAAAAAGCGGATTTTACTAAAGCTCTTTAAACATCATGCGATTATCAAAAAAACATCACTGGTATTTCATGTCACGAGACGGTATTCGCTATAAACAGAGGTGTGACAACTCGGAAAGGCTTTTCTCATTCGCACAGCAGCAGTTATAGTCGCCGCCGGACGTGGAGAACGCGCCGGTCAGAGCACCGAAGGCCCCAAGCAATATCGCCGTATCGGCGGTCAGGCTGTGCTGGCGCATACTTTACGCACTTTTCTGGCCTGCGAGCAGATTTCGCCTGTTGTTGTTGTGATCCATTCCGACGATCACGATCTTTATCACGCTGCGCTGCAGCGCGCTGATATTGATGCCGCGCATATCCGTCTTGTTACCGGCGGCCCGACACGGCAGGAATCAACACGCCTTGGCTTGCTGGCGCTCTGCGATGATGCACCGGATTATGTAATGATCCATGACGGCGTGCGTCCGTTTATTTCGCAGGATTTGCTCAAGCGCATTATGATAGCCCTGCACCCGCAGACCGGCGTGCTGCCTGCCCTTGCCGTTTCCGACACGCTGAAACAGGCTGGCGGCGATGCTTTGGTGACCAAAACCGTACCGCGTGCAGGACTTTTTGCTGCGCAGACACCACAGAGCTTTCCGTTCACGTCCATACTCGATGCACATAATGCAGCATTTGCTCTGGGGCGCACTGATTTTACCGATGATGCCGCCATTGCAGAATGGCAGAGCATTCCTGTTCGTGTTGTCGAAGGCTCAGCCGACAACACTAAAATTACATGGGCAAAGGATATTGAAATGGCAGATCAGCGCTTGCGTCAGGATATGGTTGCTTTTCCGGACATCCGCACGGGCAATGGTTATGACGTACATAGTTTTGAACCTGGTGACCATGTGTGGCTCTGTGGCGTGAAAATCCCGCATACACACAAGCTCAATGGCCATTCCGATGCCGACGTGGCACTGCATGCGCTGACAGATGCTTTGCTCGCCACCCGCGGTGCCGGCGATATCGGCACACATTTCCCGCCGTCTGATCCACAGTGGAAAGGCGCAGCCTCACGGCAATTTGTTGAGTTCGCTGTCAAAACCGTGCGCGAAGCCGGTGGACGTATCGCCAATGCCGATATTACACTGATTGCCGAAGAGCCGAAAATCGGCCCGCATCGTGAAGCCATGACCGCAGAACTCAGCGATATGCTCGGCGTCAGCGCTGACCGCGTTTCGGTCAAAGCCACAACCAATGAGAAGATGGGCTTTGTCGGCCGCAAGGAAGGCATCGCCTCTATCGTGACCGTCAGCGTTATCTATCCGGGTGAAGTACCCGCATAAAGGAAGAAGATCATGAGTTTGATTGCAGAAGAACAAGCTCTCGCCGTTCTTGATGCCTGCCGCAAGGTACAACTCATGATTACCACCGCCGAATCCTGCACCGGCGGCATGATTGCCGCCGCGCTCACCGATATCGCCGGTTCGTCCGATGTCGTCGATTGCGGTTTTTTCACCTATAGCAATGAAGCCAAAGCTTCACTGATCGGCGTTTCTCAAAGCCTGCTCCGTGATTTTGGTGCAGTGTCAAAACCTGTTGCCATCGCCATGGCTGAAGGTGCGCTGAAACATGCCCCGCAGGCCGGCATCAGCATTGCGGTCACCGGTGTTGCAGGCCCTTCCGGCGGCACCGCAGAAAAGCCGGTCGGACTGGTGCATATCGCCTGCGCAAGACAAGGCTTTGAAACCCTGCATCTGGAATGCCGTTTCGGCGAACAGCCCCGCGAAGCTATCCGGCTGGCAACAGTTCATTCAGCCCTGTCTTTGGTACTGGAAGCATTGCAGCATTGATCCGTATCAATGTGCTTCACAGCCACGCGGCTTAGACATAATCATCTCCCACTCAGAGCAAGGAAGTCTCTGATGCGTTTCAAAGATAAAGTCGTGATCGTCACCGGCGGTGCAAGCGGTATTGGCGAAGCCAGTGTACGTGCCTTTGCCCGAGAAGGTGCAAAAGTCGTGATTGCCGATTTTGCTGATCACGGACAGGCACTGGCCGATGAACTGGGTACCGACAACGCCTTGTTCATCAAAATTGACGTCACCGATTCCGCTGCTGTACAGGCGATGATCGCCCAAACTGTTACCAAATTCGGCCGTCTTGATGTGATGTTTGCCAATGCCGGTATTGCCGCTGATG
>JAIRVW010000126.1 GCA_031253705.1 Brucellaceae bacterium | reverse complement strand
TCCTGATCGGGTTGTCAGAAGAATAACCGTTTCTCAACTTTGCCGGAAAGCTTCGGGTACGCGGCCTGTTTCGGCCGCTTACCGGATGACCGGTCTTATTTGGCTTCGTCGATGATGGTCTGCTCAGCTTTTGCTGCTTCAGCCAGCGATTCCTTCACAGGCTGTTTTTCCAGAACCACGCGGTTCACCATATCCATTGCGGTCTGGCGCTGCGCTGCTTCATCCACGAACATGGTGGTGTGTGCATAGTCCAGACCTTTGAGGAACGGACCATAGATCGGGTCTGCCAGATTGGTTTCAGTCTGGGCAACCGCACGACGTGCAGGCAGTTCACCAACTTCCTTGAGCCAGATTTCCATCGCTTCAGGCGAGGAGATGTAGTTCAGGAATTTCTTGGCGGCTTCGAG
Organism: Brucellaceae bacterium; assembly: GCA_031253705.1. GTDB lineage: Bacteria > Pseudomonadota > Alphaproteobacteria > Rhizobiales > Rhizobiaceae > Pseudochrobactrum. The sequence continues at coordinate 9,437 of JAIRVW010000126.1, read as the reverse complement.
CTTTTCGCCTTTTGCATTGGCGCTGATACCGTTGGCAAAATAGCTGGCATAGTTTGAACGCACGCCTTCTGCATTGGCAGGAAGTTCGGTGACACCCCATTCAAAGCTGTCGATGCTGCGGAATGCGCCGAGACGGAAAGTGCCGTCGATGGTCATGGCAGCCATGCCTGCACGGAATGCAGCCTGACCTTCATCCATGAATTTCAGCTCGCCGACTTTCTTTTCGGTCTGCAGATCGGTGTAGAATTTCAGCGCCTTTTCACCGGCTTCGGAATCATAGGCAACTTTGCGGTCATTGTCGGTGTAAGGCACGCCGCCAAACTGGCGGATCAGCACTTCACGCCACCAATGGTGATCCTGACCGGCCATATCCATGGTGATACCGGCAGAGGTCAGATTGCCGTTTGCATCGCGCTTGGCTGTTTTTTCAGCAGCAGCAACTAGCTCATCCAGTGTTTTTGGCGGGTTTTTCGGATCAAGACCGGCTTCTTCAAACAGTTTCTTGTTGTAGAACAGTGCCAGAGAACGCACGGCTGTCGGCAGGCCGTAATAGTCTTCGCCGCGTTTCATGGAGCTGACGATCGGGAAGAAGTCGCTCTCGATTTTATCATGCGGGAATGTGTCGGTTGGCAACGGCTGCAGAATGCCGCCGGCTACGAATTTGTCGAGCCAGCCATAGAAGAGCTGCATAACATCAGGGCTGTTACCGGCCATTTTGGCTGCGATAACGCGGGTCTGATAATCATCATAAGGGAAGGTGGTGTGCTTGACCTTAATGTCCGGATTGGCTTTTTCGAAATTCTCGATCAGCTTGTCCATCGCTTTAACACGCGACTCAAAAACATATTGCCAATATTCGATTTCAACAGCCTGCGCGGCGTTAAACGCCAATGTGCTGAAACCTGCGACCAACCCCGCAAATATAAATTTACGCATGCGAACCTCCCCTTATGGCTTCCGGCTGATGCCGGTGTCAGGCGAATAACAGTTTGAAAACATGCCTTTTCCAAACCTGATATCCGGTTTTGGCGGCATGCCGTAATGATCAGCTTCCGGACAATGTTATCTGGCCAGAGTGCCGGTTGCGGATCTGGCTGCGCATTTTTCCGCAGAGCTATCTTTTACGGTCACTATTTTGCGGGCTTTTGTCAATAAGATAATTTACTTGAGTTAATCTATTGCGGTTATGAAAGCTCTCGCTTATCATTTTTTCAGACGGGCAGGACGGAACAGCATGGGCGCTCAGCCGACGAATCCACAATCTGGCACACAACTGATTACTCTGGGTAAAAATCCCGAGCGAATCCGCGATCATAACCGTCGCGTGGTGCTGGATATTGTGCGTCAGCACGGCTCTCTGGGGCGTATGCATATTGCGCGTCTGACCCATCTGACTGCGCAGGCAATTGCCAATATTGTCGATGAACTGGTCTGCGAAAATCTGTTGATGGAGACTGGACGGCTCAAATCCGGACGCGGTCAGCCGCCGAAACAATTTGCGGTTAATCCTGACGGTGCCGTGACTCTGGGGGTCGAAATGGCATCCGATCATATGGTGGCGACGGTTCTAGATCTGACAGGGCAGCCCCGCTCACGTCATATAACACCGGTGCATGATACCAGTCCGGCAGCCTTGTCCGGTTTGCTGCGCATACAGGTTGATACGGTGAAAGCGGAATTTTCCGCGCCGCTGCTGGGCGTCGGCGTGGTGATGCCGGGACCGTTTGACATTGAGGGCATGACCTCTGTGGGGCCGACCACGCTGCCCGGCTGGTCGGATATTGATGCGGCAGCGCTTTTAAGCGAAGCATGCGGTGAACCGGTAACCGTTGAGAATGACGCGAATGCTGCGGCCGTGGGTGAACGCCTGTTCGGAGCAGGACATGCGATTTCTTCTTTTGCGATGATCTATTTCGGCGCCGGTGTCGGTCTTGGTATGATTCAGGATGGTGTGCCGTTCCGTGGCGCATTCGGCAATGCCGGTGAAATCGGTCATATTGTGGTGGCGCCTGCGGGCAGAGCTTGCCCCTGCGGTCAGTCCGGTTGTCTGGAGCGCTATGCATCGCTGCATGTTTTGCGTGAAAAGCTGGCTTTGGCGGGTGTGACGGATACGGATTTTGACGATCTGCAGAAGTTGCATGACAGTGCTCATCCGGTTCTGACGGAGTGGATGGATGAGGCTGCGCTCTATCTGGCGCCGATGATAGCCATGATTGAAAATATTCTCGATCCGGAAACGGTGGTGCTGGGCGGTATGCTGCCCGATGCAATTATCGACGGGCTGATTGCGCGGATGGGACAACTGCCGATTTCTGTAGCCAGCCGCCGCAGCCGTGCCTTGCCGCGTGTGATACGCGGCCATACCGGACAATTCACGGCGGCACTGGGTGCTGCTGCTCTGCCTTTGTTTGAAGCGATGACGCCGAAGCTGGATACATTCGCTGACTTGTAATTTATCCTTGTGAGGAGACATTCCGGTGCTGACTGACCGCCAACGTATTGAACGACAAAAATCGGCACCGGCTCTGATGCGACTGCATCATGCACTGAGCCGGTTGCGCTCGGTCTTGACAGTCATGAATACCGGCGCGCATCCCGATGATGAGCAAAGCGGCTTGCTTGCTTATTTTCGTTTTGGTGCCGGTATGCGGGTGATTATTGGTTGCTCTACCCGTGGTGAGGGCGGGCAGAATGCACTGGGGCCTGAGCGCGGCGGAGCGCTTGGGCTGATGCGCTCGCGCGAAATGGAAGAAGCCGCACGGATACTGGATTGTGACATTGCATGGCTTGGCCACGGGCCTGATGATGCGGTGCATGATTTCGGCTTCTCCAAAGACGGCGACCGCACGTTTGACCGCTGGGGTGAGGAGCGTATTGTCGAGCGCCTTGTGCGTGCCTATCGCAGCGAGCGGCCGGATATTGTTATTCCGACATTTCTTGATGTGCCGGGGCAACATGGCCATCACCGTGCCATGACCCGTGCGGCGGAGAGAGCGATTCAGCTGGCTGCCGACGATCAGGCGTTTCCGCAGCATTTTGCGCAAGGGCTGAAACCGTGGCGGGTGGCTAAATATTATCTGCCTGCATGGTCGGGCGGGGGCGATACTTATGATGATGAAGTGCCGCCGCCTGAAGCGACAGTGATTGTCCATGCCAGTCAGCGTGAACCGGCAACAGGTGCGGACTATGACCGCATCGGTGAATGGTCGCGTTATTATCATGCGTCGCAGGGTATGGGACATTGGCCGGAACAACCCAAAACACAATGGCCGCTGCATCTGTTGCTGGCTGAGAAAGTCGCTGCAGAAACCTCTGTTCTGGATCATCTGCCTGCCGATCTGACAGCCTTGGCGGCTCATGCGGGGTTGCCTGAAACCATCGCCAATGCATTGCAGGAGGCACAAAAAGCAATCGATGCGGCGATCGCCGCTTTCCCTGACCGTGATGCGATATCCGGTTTTCTGGTGACTGCTGCACGCATTATTGATCATATCCGCGCCCATGTACCGGCGGATTTCCTGCACGCTCATGATCATCGTTTGCAACGCAAAAAGGCTGAGCTTGATCATGCTCTGATTGAGGTTGCAGCGATTTTTGATGAGGCCGAGCTGACGCCGCCTGTAATGTCTCCCGCCGGTGAGGCTTTGTTGCAGGTGCGGCTTGGCACCGGTCATGTGCAATATCAGGTGCAAGCTGTGCCGGTTCTGCCGGAACATTGTGCGGCTTATGCGCATGTGGCAACCGTGACCACTCAGTCCTTTGATATAAAGGCCGGAGCAGAGGCAGGTTTCAGCCCGCTTTACCGGCCGGTCTGGTCTTCGTTGGGCGGCAATGGCGACTTCTATGTGCGTGTAACAGCGCAATTTTCCGGCTATCAGGCTACAGCGGATTTCGATCTGGCAGAGCAATTTGCGCTGGTGCCTGCACAATCTGTCCGGATTGAACCGGAAGCAGTGATTGTGCCGCTTGATCAGACAGGTCAGACACAATGGCCGGTGAGTGTGACTGTCAGCGGCAATCCGCAACCAGTGCGCTTTGTAACGGATGGTGGCTGGTCGGTTTCGCAGGATGCCGCCGGTGCAAATCTTCATGCGCCGGAAAAACCGGAAGCCGGATTGTTCCGTTTACAGACGCAGATTGCCGGTCGCGATGCTGTGCGGCAGACGCCAGTTGCCTATCCGCATATCGGGCAGGTGATCTATCGCGAGCCGGAAGCGCTTAATGTACTGGCGCTGGATCTGAAACTGCCGCAGGGTGCGAAGATTGGTTATGTCGGCGGCGGTGCTGATCGTGTTGGTCTGTGGCTGAGCCGTATGGGGCTTGATGTGACCGAGCTGGAACCGAAACATCTGGCCGGAGACTTGCAGCAATTTACAACCATTGTTGTCGGTATTTTTGCCTTCGGTCTGCGGCACGATCTGGCTGAGGCAACTATGCGTCTGCATGACTATGTTGAAAACGGCGGGCATTTGCTGACGCTTTATCACCGCCCGACGGACGGCTGGAACCCGCAGTCAACGCCGGTGCGCCCGCTGAAAATCGGCTCACCATCGCTGCGCTGGCGGGTGACTGATCCGGCTGCTGCGGTCACGGTGCTGGCGCCTGAACATAAATTACTCAACTGGCCGAACCGGATTACGGATCAGGACTGGCAGGGTTGGAATAAAGAGCGCGGGCTCTATTTTGCTTCCCATTGGGATGCGGCCTATCAGCCACTCTTGTCTATGCATGATGCCAATGAACAGCCTTTAACCGGCGCTTTGCTTTCTGCCCGTATCGGAAAAGGGCGGCATACGCATACCAGCCTTGTTCTGCATCATCAGATGGACAAGCTGGTTGCAGGGGCGTTTCGTCTGATGGCCAATCTGGTGAGCGGGGAACGTGATTAAAAGCATTGGTCTGAATTTTAGGACAGTCTAGTGCAAATCCGGTGACTACAATAAAACCATTCCATGATTATGTTTCTGTCAACGAGCTGTTGTTGAGAATCTCGCAACAGACAACTAACGGACAGGTGTACTCATGCAATTTGGAATTTTTACCGTCGGTGACGTAACAACTGATCCGACAACCGGCAAAACCCCGAGCGAACATCAGCGGCTGATGTCGATGATGAAATATGCGCTGAAGGCAGAAGAAGTCGGTCTCGACGTTTTTGCCACCGGCGAGCATCACAATCCGCCATTCGTGCCGTCTTCCCCGACGACTATGCTTGGCTGGATTGCAGCGAAGACCAGCAAGATTCAGCTGACGACCTCGACAACACTGATCACCACCAATGATCCGGTGAAGATCGCTGAGGATTTCTCTATCCTGCAGCATCTGGCCGATGGCCGTGTGGATCTGATGATGGGGCGCGGCAATACAGGGCCGGTCTATCCGTGGTTCGGCAAGGATATCCGCGAGGGTATTCCGCTGGCGATTGAGAATTATCATCTGCTGCGCCGCTTGTGGCGTGAAAAGACCGTGGACTGGCAGGGGCAGTTCCGTACGCCTCTGCGCGGTTTCACACTGGCACCGGCACCGCTGGATGATACGCCGCCATTTGTCTGGCACGGCTCAATCCGCAGTACGGAAATTGCTGAACAGGCTGCGTTCTACGGAGACGGTTTCTTTGCGAACCACATCTTCTGGAACAAGGAACATACCCAGCAGATGATCAATCTGTATCGCTCGCGCTTTGAACATTACGGTCATGGCAGTGCGGATCAGGCGATCGTTGGTCTTGGCGGTCAGATTTTCATGCGGAAAAACAGTCAGGATGCCATTCGTGACTTCCGGCCTTATTTCAATAATGCGCCGGTCTATGGTCACGGGCCTTCGCTGGAAGACTTTATGGAAATGACCCCGCTGACTGTCGGTTCGCCGGAACAGGTGATCGAGAAAACACTGAGCTTTGCTGATTATGCCGGTCATTATCAGCGTCAGTTGTTCCTCGTTGATCATGCCGGTCTGCCGGAAGAGATGGTGCTTGAGCAGATTGAAATTCTGGGTACGGAAGTGGTTCCGGTCTTGCGCAAAGAGTTTGAAGCGCGCCGTCCGGCTCATATTCCGAGTGATCCGCCAAGTCATGCCAGCCTGCGTGCGCAGGGACCAGATGGTAAGCACCGCAAGGTGATGCCGGCTGAAACGGCAGATCAGACAGCCTGAGCAGATTAAAGGGCGGAGGTCATCTCCGCCCTGATCTAAATCACTCCGACAAAGGAGATATTCATGACACGACATATTCTTGTATTGACTGCGGGTCTGTCGCAGCCGTCATCAACGCGCTTGCTGGCAGATCAGATTGCACAGGCAACGGCTGCACAAATCGGTGCGCGCGGTGAAGAGGCGCAGATTGAAACAATCGAACTGCGCGAACTGGCAATGGAACTGGCCACAACCATGGCAACAGGCGGTATTCCGACGCCTTATCTCTCTGAGGTCAAAGAGAAAATCTCTGCGGCTGACGGGCTGATTGCTGTGACGCCGGTTTTTGCGGCCAGCTATAGCGGGCTGTTTAAAATGCTGTTCGACAGTCTGGATACTAATGCGCTCAACGGTATGCCGGTGATTATTGCGGCAACTGCCGGAACAGCACGTCACTCGCTGGTGCTGGAACATGCCCTGCGGCCGTTGTTCTCTTATCTGCGGGCGACTGTTGTACCGACCGGTGTATTTGCTGCAACGGAAGATTTTGGCAGCGGTGAAGCCGGTCAGGATTTATCTGCCCGTGTGCAGCGGGCAGCCGGTGAATTTGCGGCGCTGGTTGTTGCGGAAAAAAGTGGTGTGGGCGGTTTCGTCCCGAATGCTGGTGATCAGCGTAAGCGGGATTCCGGTGTGCAGGTCAGCCAGACGGTCACGCCTTTTGCGCAATTGCTGAAAGGACGTACCGGCACTGCGGGCTGACCGGCACAGGTATATCTGTGCTATCCTTGCCGGTGATGCATGTTCAGTTGGTTTGATCTGAGAGCAGAACAATCTGTCAGGAGGAATTTCAATGACTGATATCAATATGAGCATCGAGGAAATTGATGCACGGCACGGGCGTTATGTTGCGCGGATTGACGGTGTTGAAGGTGAAACTGAGATCACCTTTACCCGCCGTGCTCACGGTGTGATCAGTGCTGATCACACCGGTGCGCCGGATTCCATGCGCGGCACCGGCGCTGCCGCAGCGCTTGTGACTTATATGGTTGAAGACGCACGCAAAAACGGCTTCCGGATTTTGCCGCTTTGTCCATATGTGCGCGCGCAATATCGTCGTCATCCGGACTGGGCTGATGTTATGACGCTTGCACCGGGGGAAGAGCCTGAGATCTGAGATTTATACCTGACTAAATAACTCAAGTATAAATCTGACTTTTATAATTTTGTTCTGTTTTCACGACTTTTAGATTCGAATGTCAAAAATAGCCTTATATTTCACCAAATATAAGGCTATTTTTCATCAAAAAACACTTTTAAAACAATGCATTAACTGTGCACCTTTTCGTGAACTTGAAACCGTTCTAAAATGTGTTAGCCATATTGAAATTAGCTGAATATGGTCGGGTTTGCGCAGATTTCACTCGTTTTCGTCGATGGTATTTTCCTGTGATGAATAATGAATGAGTAAGACGTCAGTACACCAAATCAATATCCGGAATAAAATATACGCAGACATTGATCTGTTCTGTCTGTGTCATAATTCTGGATATTCTATACTACATAATGTTTCGTAGTTTCAGTCAAATACAGGCCTGATATATATAATGTCTTTCTTTGAAGACTGTTTTGTCAGGTACTTTTATCTCAGTATCAGGGCAATGCCCTGACAATTTGAATGATGCGGATCCTTCGTGAAGAGTATTGCTCTTTGCCGGATGCGCTTTAGTAACTCTGGGAGTAACTTATATGACACCGACACGCAGGGACTTTCTCAAGTTTACAGCGTCCGGAATAGCGGTCACTATTCTTCCGATCCGTGCAGCCCGCGCTGCATTGTTTGAAAATCAGATTGTGGACCTGCCGCTCCCGCAAGGCACAACGAAGTTGAAGCGCCGTATTGACGGTGTGGCGAAGGTAACTGGCTCCAAAGTTTTTGCCCGTGATATCCGCGCCAAGGATATGGCAGGCTGGCCGAAAGAACAGGCACATGCTTTCGTGGTCTGGTCAATCCGTGCCGATGCACCTTTTGAAGGACTGGATCTGTCCTTGCTGGGCGATGATCTGCAGCCGGATTATCTGGTGACCGCCGAGGATACGCAGAAGGCTGGTCTCGACTTTTATGATGCCTATACTTACGGCGAAAAAATGCTGCTGCCGAAAGGTGAAGTACCGCTGTTTCTCGGTCATCCGCTGGCTATCCTGATTTATCGCGATTTTGCCCGCTTCTCCGTTGCCAAACGTATTTATAAAACCAAGCGTGATGAGATCATTCACTATGGTGCAACAGCTGCACCGGCTGAGCAGGGGCCTTGGGCGAATTTCCGTTTTGTCCGCGTTGAGGGTGAAGGCGGCGCAAAAGCCAAGAAAGACCTGTTTAATCCGGTTGATGACGGCTATGTTTTCGCAAGCTATGACAAGAATGATGTCAACTGGCCAAAGGCTGATGCGTCCGGCGATACAATGGCACGCGGCATGGCCTATGCCGAAGGTATCCGCGCAGAACTGAACACCCCGCCGGAAGACTGGCACGTGATTGAGCGCGAATATTACTCGCCTTTCATTGATGCGGCAGCGCTTGAGCCGGATAATTGCAATTGCTGGTATGATGCAAAGTCCGGCAAGCTTGAAATTGTTATGGCCAGCCAGAGCCCGCATGAGGTGATGACCGGCACGGCCGCCATGCTCAAGAAAAGCACATTTGAAGTGCATGAGCTGAAAGGCCATCCTGCCTATACGGTTGGCTACGGCACCAAGGAACACAGCCCGTTCCCTTATTACGGTATTGTGGCTGCACTCTTTGCTGAAGGTCATCCGGTACGACTGGCGCTGGATCGTGAAGAGCATTTCCAGACCGCGATTAAACGTCACCCGATCCGCATGAAATATCGTCTGGGCATCAACCGCAAGACATTGAAAATGCAGGCGCTGGCGGCTGATCTGCAACTGGATGGCGGCGGCCGTCAGAATTATACCACGCCGGTGACACAGGTTGCTGCCGGTGCGGCACAGGGAATTTATTATTTCCCTAAAAACGATATTGCTGCTGTCGCCCATTCGTCCCGTGCGCCGATGTCCGGTTCTGTCCGCGGTTTCGGCTCGCTGGAAGCGCAGATCGGTACGGAAATGCTGGTTGAAGAACTGGCTGAAGAGCTCGGCGTTGACGTGATGGAGCTGCGCCTGATCAATGCCTTGCAGGATGGCGAACGCAGCTCTGCCGGTGCTTTCCCGCTGAGCATGTGCCGTATGCGCGAAATGATCGAAGCGGATCGTGCGCATCCGGTCTGGGCAAATCGCGCCAAGCGTAAAGC
>JAIRVW010000104.1 GCA_031253705.1 Brucellaceae bacterium | reverse complement strand
ATGAAATCTCTAATATCGAGATTATGAGCGCAGTCCTCGAAGATGATTATGAAGTATGCTTTGCGACTTCCGGTGAGGAGGCGCTGAAGGTAGCGCAGACTGTGCTGCCGGATCTCATTCTGCTCGACGTACTGATGCCGGGGATCGACGGTTATGAAGTCTGCCGCCGCTTGAAGAAAGAGCGTCTGCTTGCCGATATTCCGGTGATTTTCACCACCGGCCTGAATGATCAGGATGCGGAAGTGCGCGGTCTTTCCGCCGGTGCGATTGATTATGTGACCAAGCCTATTCAGCCGGTTATTTTGCTGGCGCGTGTTGCCAATCACGTTGAGCTGAAGCGTCTGCGCGATCAGCTGGCACAAATGGCGGTGACTGATGCGCTGACCGGTTTGAGCAACCGCCGCCATCTGGAGCAGACGCTGGCGACTGAGACGGCGAAACTGGCACATAGCGGCGACTGGCTGTCGGTGATTATGGTCGATATCGACTTTTTCAAGCTGTTTAATGATACATTCGATCATCCGGCAGGTGACCGTTGTCTGGCAATGGTTGCGGCAGCACTCACACGCGCGGTGCATCTGGCAACAGATCTGGCTGCCCGTTATGGCGGTGAGGAATTTGTCTGTGTGCTTCCGGGGCGTGATCAGGAAGCGGCAACCCTGGTGGCACGGGAAATTCAGGAGCAGGTCAGCTCACTGCGCATTCCGCATCCGGAATCCAGTGTCGATCCTTGTGTTACTGTGAGTATCGGTGTGGCATCCGCCTGTTGCCTGCCGGATATGTCTTCGTCGCAGTGGATTGCCCATGCCGATCGTCAGCTTTATCTGAGCAAGCGCGCTGGTCGTAATGAAATTTTCAGCACGGTCTTCAGCAATCAGGATATCGGCCTGCAGCCGGAATAAACAATATGAAGCGTTGCGACCGGCAGTGACTAGAGCAGTTCCATTTATGATTAAATGATTGGAACTGCTCTATTCCTTTATTTTGCGCATTATTCTACGCAAAACCGGTTTCCACTTTTGCTGGAAATGCTTTAACTACCTTGCCGGTCGGAAACATCACACAGATGCAAATGAAGATTATGCGCCTGTATTTTCTCGATAATATGCGGCGCTGGTGCCGTATCGGTGATAATCGCATCGACAATGTTCAGCGCACCGAGTTTCACAAGGGCGCGTTTGCCGAATTTGCTGCTGTCGACGGCCAGTAGTTTTTGTCTGGACTGATCCAGCGCTTTGGAAACGGCGGCAACTTCAGTGCGGTCATCATCACACAGATCACCGTCATCATCGATGCCGCTGACAGAAATCACCGCATAATCGAATTTGAAGCGGTTGATGAAATCGGGCGTATCTTCCTGAAAAATACCGCCATCCACCGCCCGCACGAAACCGCCGGGAATCGCCAGCGCGAAATCAGAATTTTCGCTGATGAGCGAGGCAACACGCAGACTATAGGTGACAATTCGCAAGCCCTGCCGGTGCTTGATCAGCGCGCCTGCAATAGCCTCGCAGGTTGTACCCGTATCAATAAAAATCGTGGTGTTGTCAGGGATATAATCGGCCACAAAAGCAGCTATCGCCTGTTTTTCCGCGGCCTGATCAAGCCGTCTTTGGCGATAGGTGCTGACATCCATCGGCGCTGCAATCGTGGCGCCGCCATGGATACGGCGGACTTTGCCTGTCGTTTCCAAAGCCATAATATCGCGCCGCGCAGTCTGCATTGTGACCGCGCAGAGATGGGTGATCTCTTCGAGCGAAATGTAATGATTTTGTTCAAGATATTGCAACAGAAACGCCTGACGGTTTTCTTTTTTATTGCCGCCGGTTGATGCCGAGTTGTCAAATCGCATAACGCCCCCTGTTCATGAAGTATTTCAGATAAAAAATTTTATGCGTCAAGCAAATGATTTTGTATCATCGGTCAGTTTGTATAAAAACTGACATATAACTCATCTAATGTAAGAAAAGTGACATTTTATGTCTCGGATCTTATTATCAGGATGATATTGATGAAAAAGCAGCAGTCGGGCGCAGGGCATAAGCGTAAATTAGGGGCAGGGGTAGCGAGTGCATTGTTGCTGGCAGCTCTTGGCACACAGGCACAGGCGGAACAGGTCAAGGATAAGAGCTTCTCGCTGACTGTGATGGGCTTCAACATCTGGAATAACGGCGTTAATTCCAAAATGTGGGATGCGGAAGCGAAGAAAAACGGCCAGCTGATTTACAACAAAACCATGCAGGATCTGCTGCTGGGTGTTGCGCCTGACGTACTGGTTATGCCGGAGCTTTATAATAACAGCGGCAAGAAACTGGGTAACCTGAGTGTTGTGGAAGCCCATGTTAAGAACACGCTGGATTTGCTCAATGCTAATCCTGATAAGCTTGGCGCTTATGAGAAAATCAAAGATCATGATTCCCGTGAAGGCAGCGGTATGATTTTCTCCAGCGGCAAATCCGAATATCTGGATGCCAATACAATTCGCATGAGTGCCGGTAACGGTTTTCCGGACACTATTATTCAGGGACGTCATCTCAATTATTATGATGAGCCGGATAATCGTGTGAAAGAAGCGAAGCGCCTCAATGAAAGCGCAAAATCAGGACTTATTCCGAGCCTGATCGTCGGTGATTTAAATGCCGGTGATATTTCCGAACGCGGTCTGCTTAGTGTTGATGCGCAATTGCGGACGATGAAACAGGCGACCGGAAATAAATTATACAGTGCTTTGTCCGCTGAATATCTGGAACGCGCCGATGCAACAAAATGGCGTGCGATTATTCAGGAAGCACATCCGGGCGTGAATATTGACAGCCTGTCATGGAATACATGGGGTGCTGCGCTCGAAAAGGCCTATAAGGCCGGTAAAGATATTGGTCTTGTTGATGAGACCTATCCGGTTGATCACAATCAGCCGGTGACCATGAATATTCTTAAACAGCAATATCAGTTGATGCAGCTGGAACGGAATCGCGAGCAGTTCAAACCAAGTGAACTTGGTGACGGGCGCGCCACATGGACCAGTGACGGTGAAGACGCTACCAATACATGGGCAAGCTGGGATCGTGTGAATATTGATCATATTCTGGTTTCCCGTCCTTTTGCCAAATGGGTGGAGCTTGTTGATAACGGCAAATGGTCAGGCACGCTCTCCAAACCATCACAGACCGCAAACGGCAATTCACTGTCGGATCATGATCCTATAGCACAGGAACTGCGCTGGGTCGGACCAAAGCTTGAGACTTATAAAGACGGCGATGTTGAGAAAACCCGTCTGGTCTGGGGCGCCGGTGCTTCCGGTTTTGAGAGCAAGGGCAAAGAGTTTTTCCTGACCCGCAACAATAATCGCAATGATACCTATCTCGGCCAGATTGCCGATGAGAACGGTAATCCGATCCTGAAAAACCTGACTCAGGAAGAAAAACAGACACTGCTTAACTGTCAGACAACGGATGCCCGTTTTGCACAGGCCGTGCGGGACTATTGCATTG
>JAIRVW010000449.1 GCA_031253705.1 Brucellaceae bacterium | reverse complement strand
GGATGTTGGAGCAGACCTTCGGGCTGGAGCGCGCGGTTGTGGCGCCGCTGTCAACGCCGGAGACCGATCCTATTGTGCCGATTGCTGCGGCAACTGGTGCTTACCTCTCTGAAAAAGTGGCGCATGGTATGCGCATTGGCGTAGGCTGGGGGCGCACCTTATCCGGCACTTTGCAGCATATCGGTGCGCGCAGCCTCAATGATCTGAAAGTGATTTCACTGCTGGGCGGAATTGCCCAGCCGCGTCGTTTCAACCCGCCGGAATTTGCCTGGCAGTTTGCGCAGATTTTTCAGGGTGAAGGCTATCTGATACCGGCACCTGCGCTGGTGGACAGCCGTGAAACCCGTGAGGCGCTGATTGAGCGCTGCGGGCTGAAAGATGTTTTTGAAATGGCTGATGATCTGGACATGGTTCTGCTCAGCATCGGTGGCATTGAGACTGCCAGCAGTACGTCCTATCGCGTCGGTCTGATTGATGAAGCGCAGAAGCGTTCCCTGATCGAAAATGGTGCGGTCGGGGATATGCTGTTCCATTTTTATGACTGCAATGGTGAGATTGTCTCCGATCCGGTGCATGAGCGTGTCATGTCTGTGAGTATGGACAAGCTGCAAAAAGCACCTGTCCGTATTCTCACCTCCGGCGGACCGGAAAAGGTTGTGGCGCTGCTTGGTGCTATGAAACTGCTCAAGCCGACAGTGCTCATTACCGATGAGGTGAGTGCTGCAGCGATGCTGAAAAAGTTGCAGGCAGAAAAAGCCGGATAAGACAAAGCTTTATGCAGTGCTCTGATACGTCAGATCAGGCTTTTTAAATTCAGCAATTCCTGTGCAGTGGCTTCATCCGTAATCAGCACCTGCGCTTTGGTGGTCAGAATGCTGGCGCGGATTGCCTGTGCTTTACGCACGCCGCCTGCGGAAATAATCACCTTCGGAACCTTGCGCAGCTCTGTCGGATTGATAGCCATAGCGCGTTTATTGATCGGGTGATCGACGATCTCACCCGCCTCATTGACGAATTGGCACAGTACATCGCCGACGGCACCGGCAGCCTGCAGGCTCTCCGCATCTTCTGCGGTCAGCAATCCGCGCCGGAAAATAGAGGCCTGTTTGCTGACATCGGCAACGCTGAGGATCGCGAGATCAATCTCTGAAACCTTGTTCTTCAGGGCTTTCAGATCCTGTATTTCCCATAATTCCTGCGCCAGTCCGGCGTGAGGTACAAAAACCGGTGCTGTAATCTGGAACAATTCGGTTTTGTAAAATTCGGCCAGACGCCATGCCACTGCGGACGGGTTATAGGCCATGGAATGTGTGAGCCCGCCGAGCAGGGAAATCACGGACAGATCACTGATCTCACGCCATTTCAGGTTGCTCATGCAGGCTTGCAATGTGGCACCCCAGCCGACGCCGATGGTCAGCCCGTCCTGCAAACGGTCGGAGAGATAGCGGCCGGTGGCATGGCCGATCACAGCGGAAATACTGGCCTCGGACTGATCGGATGACGGAACGACAATGGCCTCAAACAGACCGAGATGTTTTTCCAGTGCACGCTGTAATTTAATCAGCGGTTCCGCGTGGGAGTTGAGTGATATCTGGACAATGCCTTCTTCGCGCGTTGCCGCCAGCAGACGAAAAGCTTTGATCCGGCTGATATCGAGATTCTGGGCAACCTGCTCCTGTGTCAGTCCCTCAATATAATAGAGCCATGCCGCCCGCAGCTTTAATTCATCCTGATCTGCCTGAAATTTGGTTTTCGGCTTGGTGGTGCGGGCCATAGTTCTACCTTTTGCGTATTTTCCATAAAAACGCGATCTGTCATCTGATTGTGATAATGGCGTGATATTGACCCTCAGGTCAAGATTTGTCTGAAAATATAAATGAACAAAATTATTTAATTTGCAAATTTTGTACAAATAAATCATATATTCCATCATAGTTTCAGAGACTCTCCTGTTGCGGAGAGGTATTTTCAAGAGGTGGAATATGCGCATTCTGATTTCAAACGACGACGGTATTGATGCATCCGGCATTGCGGTGCTTGAAAAGGCCGCGCGTCTTTTGACTGATGATGTCTGGATCATTGCGCCGGATGGTAACCGCAGCGCAAACGGTCATTGTGTTTCGCTCACCGCCGGTTTTTCTGTCAATAAGCTGGCGGATAAGCGCTATGCCTGTACCGGCACACCGGTTGATTGTGTGATTGCTGCGGTGCATTGGGTTTTCCGCGATCAGCCGCTGCCGGATCTTATCCTTTCCGGTATTAATGCCGGCCGTAATGTGGCGGAAGATGTATCCTATTCCGGCACTATGGCTGTGGCGCGCGAGGGTGCGCTGAACGGGATTGCCTCCGTTGCCTTTTCTGCACCGCGCGATTGTGAGCCTGCAGATGCTGTAGCACTGGAATGGCTCGCCAGTCATATCCGCAATTTCTGGGAAACCCGTCAGGACTGGGCGCATGACGGTCATTGGCTGAATGTGAACCTGCCGCGTAAGCTGCCTGCAGCTCTGGAAATGGCCGAGATCGGCCGCGATAAGAATCTGAAATATGTGAATATTCTGGAAGAAACTGAAAATTCTGTACGGATTCAGCCACTTGCTGATCGTGATTACAAGAGCAACGGCAGCGATGAAAATGCACTGATCGATGCCGGTAAAGCCAGTGTCACCAATCCGAACTGGTTCGGTCATTCGAAAGTGCCGGCGTCAGTAACCGGACATCAGCCGCGCTGAGCGTGAATAGTCCCTGTGTCTGATAATAAGAAACCCCGCCCTGTCATCACAGGGCGGGGTTTTATTTTGTCTTTATAATGATTTATCCGATCAGCGGATAAACTACCTTGATCACATCTTCGAGGTGATTATTGGCGAAACCTTCATGTTTGAGAACCTTACTCTCAACGTGGCCATCGTCGGAAAAATGATGTTCCATATAGCCGACTTCACGGGTGCCGCCCATTTCCGGCACCAGCTCTTCTGTGGTGGTAAAGGCAATGGATGAGCACCATTCGAGGTGAACATTGCCGCGTTTGGCGGAGCGCTGCTGATGCAGATGGCCGCTGGCAATCAAACGCAATTGCGGATGGTTGATCAGGGCATCGAGGCGCGGCCAGCCTTTCGGATCGACTGTCCAGTAAGTCAGTTCTGTGCTGTCGGTATTGTCGATATAGACCGGTTGATGCGAGAAAACGGCCAGATAGCGCTCTCCCAAAGAGGCCAGCTGTGCATCGATCCAGTCATATTGCTCCTGCTCCTGCGGCAGACCTGAGCCGATCAGCATGGAGCTGATACCGAGTATGCGCCAGTTTCCCTGATCAATAACCCAGCGGTCAGCGCCGAAATAATCCGCGAATTTCGCATAACGTGCAGCATTGATCGCGCTGCCGTTTTCACTTTCCGGTTTGGACAGGTTCGGATTATCGCCGACATCATGATTGCCCGCGAGGAAATGAATGACCTTGCCCGATTCTTTGAAGAAGTCACGGCACAGGGCGTAATCCTCATCATAACGGATACCATCCAGCGTGATGTCGCCGGTGTGGATGATGAAATCATGATCTGATTCCGCCAGCGGTTTGGCGAGCAGGCGATTGTTCTCACGAAAATGCTCTGTGCGCGGAGAAAGATGGGTATCTGAGATTTGTAATATGCTTAACTTGGTCATGTTTCGCTCCCGTCATTGAATGAGTGAAATTCAAATCACATCATTTTGTACAAAAGTATTGACTACGAATAAAAAGTTCAATAATTTTTTTATAAAGAGAAACCGGTTTCTGTTGGTCTTGCAAAAGACGGTGCCGGTGAAGTGCTGTCATTGAAAATAACAACTGTTTGATGTGGCAGTTATAAGCCTCGGGGAGGGGAAGCGGATGTCCGGTATTGAGATCGTTAATCTCAACAAGAAATGGACGACATTCCATGCAGTGAATGATGTGAGTTTTACCGTAGAGCCGGGCACGCTGACTGTGCTGCTGGGGCCTTCCGGTTGCGGTAAATCAACTTCCCTGCGTCTGATTGCCGGTCTGGACTCTGTGACCTCCGGTCAGATTATTATCGGCGGTAAGGATGTGACCAATGCCGCACCTGCCAAGCGCGGTCTGGCCATGGTGTTTCAGTCCTATGCGCTGTTTCCGCATCTCACCGTTGCCGAGAATATCATTTTCGGCCTGCGTGTGCGCAAAGTATCTGCCGGTGAGCGCGATCAGCGCCTGAAACGTGCGGCTGATATTCTTGGCCTTTCCCATTTGCTGGATCGCCGTCCGTCGCAGCTTTCCGGTGGTCAGCAGCAGCGCGTGGCGCTGGGGCGTGCCATTGTGGCTGAAGCATCTGTCTGCCTGATGGATGAGCCGCTCTCTAATCTCGATGCGCAGTTGCGTCATGAGATGCGTAAGGAAATCCGCAATCTGCAGCAGCAGCTCGGCATGACCATGGTCTATGTAACCCATGATCAGATTGAGGCGATGAGCCTTGCCGATCAGGTTATTCTGATGAAGGGCGGCAAGATTGAACAGAAGGCAAAACCCGCTGAGCTTTATCTGAAGCCTGCAACTACTTTTGTCGCGCGTTTCATTGGTACGCCGCCGATGAATGTGATCCGCATGGATGATTATGACGGCAAGGCCGCGATCAGCGGTGCGGTTGATGGGCCAGCGATTATTGAAGGTTCGGCCAAAGGGCTGGCTCTGGGGCTGCGGCCGGAAGAAATCCGTGTGGCGGATGAAGGGCGTGTCAAAGCCCGTATCGAGGCCATCGAATATCATGGTGCCGACAGTATTCTGGATTGCCGTGTCGGTGATCAGACATTGCAGGTGCGCATTGAAGGTGTGCGCCGCCTGAGCGCCGGCGACACGGTCGGTCTGACATGGGCGCCATCTGCAGTGCATGTCTTTGATGAGACGGCTGGGCATCGGGTCGAACGAACTGCTTTGCCGGTTTAATCCGCAATTTTTCAGAAATAACCATCCAACGTGAGGCAATGATAATGACTATGCAGGCGAAACGATCTGTAAAAACGCTCTTTGCAACATCTGCAATGTTGGCGGTTCTGGGCGGTTGGAGTGCAGCGCAGGCTGAGCCGGTCGAAATCAGTTTCTATTATCCGGTGGCAATCGGCGGACCGGTCACTAAAATCGTGGATGATCTGATCACCCGTTTTGAAGGGCAAAATCCGGATATCAAGGTCAAGCCGATTTATTCCGGTACATATCCTGAAACCCTGAGCAAGTCGCTCACAGCGTTTAAATCCGGACAGGCACCGGAAGTGGCTGTTATGCTTTCGACGGATATGTTCACCCTGATCGAGGAAGATGCCATTCTTCCCTATGAAGATCTGGCGAAAAGCGATGAAGACAAGGCATGGCTGGCAGGCTTTACGCCGGTTTTCATGATCAACAGCAAGAGCGAAGATAAAACTTGGGGCGTGCCGTTCCAGCGCGGCACCACGGTTTTCTTCTGGAACAAAGACGCTTTCAAAGAAGCTGGTCTTGATCCTGAAAAAGGCCCGCAGGATTGGGCAGAGGTTGTTGATTTCGCCACCAAGCTGACCAAGCGTTCTGACAGCGGCAGTGTTGAGCGCTGGGGCATGCAGATGCCGTCCTCGCTGACATCTTACTGGTTGTTACAGGGCTATGTTGCGCAGAACGGCGGTAAGATTGCCGAGCCGGATGGCAAGAAAACCTATTTCAACTCACCGGAAGTCATTGAAGCCATGCAATATTGGGTTGATCTGGCACATAAGCATAAGGTGATGAAACCGGGTGTGATTGAATGGGCGACCAATCCGAAGGACTTCTTTGAAGGCCGCGCCGCAATGATCACCACAACAAGCGGTAACCTGACCAATGTGAAGAATAATGCGCCGTTCCCGTTCGGCGTGCAGATCCTGCCGAAAAACAAGGCTTACGGCGCACCGACCAGCGGCGGCAATGCCTATATCTTCAATGTGGAAGATGAAGCAAAGCAGCAGGCAGCCTTTAAATTCGTAAAATGGTTATCTTCTGCTGATCAGGCTGCCGAATGGAGCATCAAAACCGGCTATATCGCTGCGCGTGATGATGCATGGGAAACCGAAGCGATGAAGAAATATGTCGCCGAATTCCCGGGTGCAAAAGTTCCGCATGACCAGATTCAATATATGGTGCCGGAACTCTCCACTTATGAAAATCAGCGGGTTGCGCGTGTGATTGATGACGCGATTGAAGCCGCGCTGACCGGAAATAAGAGCGTTGAAAAGGCACTGGGCGATG
>JAIRVW010000443.1 GCA_031253705.1 Brucellaceae bacterium | reverse complement strand
TGCGTATGGACGTATTTATCGTCGAGCAGAATTGTGCCTTTGCGGAGATCGACGGCAAGGATATCGGCGCATTTCACCTGAGCATTCTTGATGGTGAGGAGCTCGCGGCAACGCTGCGGGTTCTTCCACCGGAAGAGAATGAAGCAGTGAAGATCGGCCGCGTTGTGGTGGCACCAAACTATCGGGGCTACAAACTCGGTCAGCGCCTGATGCAGGAAGCCGTGGATTTTGCACAAGCACGTTTTCCTGACCAGCCAATTGAGCTGGGCGGGCAAAGCCATTTGCAAAAATTCTACGGCTCTTTCGGTTTTGTTGCCATTTCAGAAGAATATCTGGAAGACAATATTCCGCATATTGATATGCGTCTTTCACCGAAAACGGAAAGCTGACATGAACATTCTTCGGCTGCGCCATATGCCTTTTTACCTGGCAGCCATTCTTGGTGTTGCAGGATTTTCACTGTCATATCCCTTTGACAAACCACTCGCGCCGGTTATCGGCGCGAATTGCTTTTTTCTGACATTCCTGATCGCTGCTTTAACGCGCTTGTCTTATCTCACGCCGGAAAGACTGCGGAAAAAGGACGATCATACAGATGCACCCGCACCGGTGATTTTCGGCCTCACGCTGGCCATTGTCATTGTCGCTGTCGCTTCGATGTTTATTCTGGTGAACCGTAAACCGGAGCCGGATATTCTCTCGCTGCTCACCACTTTGCTGTCCGTTCCGTTGGGCTGGGCGACGATGCATATGATGGCCGCCCTGCATTACGCCCATGTCTATTGGCAGCGTAAAGACGGCGCTCATGAAGACCCGTTTATGCGTGGTATGGAAATTCCGAACACGCCGGAGCCTGCCGGTTGGGACTTCGTCTATTGCGCCTATATGATCGGCATGTCTGCCGGTACCGGTGACACGGCTGTCACCACCAGACAAATGCGGGCACTGACGCTGCCGCATTGTATTATTTCTTTCTTTTTCAACACTGTTCTGGTTGCCGCAGCAGTCAATGTTGCCATGGAACTGGGCTGAAACCTTTCGGGAAAAAGCAGATGGAAACCATTTCAAAAGCCAAAGCATTTGGCGGCACGCAGGGCGTCTATCGTCATAAAAGCGAAGCCTGCCAATGCGATATGACCTTTGCGCTGTTTCTGCCGCCGCAGGCAGAACAAGGGCCGGTGCCGGTTTTATGGTATCTCTCCGGCCTGACCTGCACGCATCAGAATGTCATGGATAAGGGCGAATATCGTCGCCTTGCCGCCGAGCTTGGCATTGCCATTCTCTGTCCGGACACCAGCCCCCGTGGTGATGATGTGCCGGATGAGCCGGATAACTGGCAATTTGGTAAAGGTGCCGGTTTCTATCTCGATGCCACGCAAGCGCCCTTTGCCAAAAACTACCGGATGTACAGCTATATTACGGAAGAACTGACCAAACTGGTGGCTCAGGAATTTCCGCTGGACATGTCCCGTCAGGCGATCACCGGTCACTCCATGGGCGGCCATGGCGCGATTACCATCGCCCTGAAAAACCCTGAGCGTTTTAAATCTGTTTCGGCTTTTGCACCGATTGCCCAGCCTTCCACGGCCGGATGGTCAAAGCCTGCCTTTGAGAAATATCTCGGCAATGATCAGAGCGCATGGCGCGCCTATGACACAACCAGCCTGATTGAAGACGGCCACCGGATTGAAAGCCTGCTGGTCGATCAGGGTTCTGCGGACGGGTTTCTCGATGACGGTCTGCGCCCGTGGCTGCTGCAGGAAGCCTGCGCCAAGGCCGGCATCCCGCTGACACTGAACATGCAGGAAGGATATGACCACTCCTATTATTTCATCTCAACCTTTATGGATGAGCATCTGCGCTGGCACGCCCGCCGCCTGAAATAATACAAAGGCAGGGCTGGCCATCACCGGTCAGCCTGCCTATATAAGCGGAAAGCGCAACAGCAAGCGAAAGCCAGAGCCGTGTCACCCTCAATCAACAGCATGATGAGACTGCCTTACCGGCTTGTGCTGTTTTTGGTTGCCTTCATGATGCTGCAATTTTGCGCCTTCCAGATGTCTGCACAGGCCTATAGCCTGCCGCAACATGCAATGCATGAAACCACAGTGACGGCATCTCACAGTCCGGAACACGGACAGACACATCAGCCGTCAGACCAGCATCACAGCAAAAAAGGCATGGCCTGCTCAGTCAGCGGCTGCGTTGTTCCTGTGCCGGTTCCACCGGCAATGGTTCAGCTTGATATGATGCCGCGGGTTCTGACAGCACCTTATATGCAGGCCTTGCACGGCCTGCCACCTGCGCTTTCTGAGCGCCCTCCGATCTCTGTTTTGCCTGAAAATCACATTTCCTGACGCACGGATCATTCGTGCGAAGGACAGCTGTTTTCTGACATAAACGGAGTATTCCGATGAAAATCATTAATCGTCGTCAAGCTTTAATGTTCGGCCTCGGCGGCATGTCTGCTGCTGCACTGCCGGCACTGCACCTTAATCGTGCAAGTGCGCAGGGTGCCCATGATATGCACACTATGGCACCTGCCGCAACCAAGACGGCAACAGGCGTAAAACTACCCCATCCCGCCCTTTTACAACCGGACAACAACGGTCTGGTAAAGCTGAAAATCGCCAAAGGCCGCCATAGTTTTCAGGCTGGCAGCAGTGCAGCATCCGCCGGTATTAACGGCAATTATTTCGGCCCTGTCCTGCGCCTGCAAAACAAATCCCATGTGCGTTTTGCCATCGAAAATGCGATGGATGAAGTCACCACTCTGCATTGGCACGGGCTGATGATCCCGTCTGACATGGATGGCGGGCCGCATAATGTGATTAATGCGGGCGCCACATGGCAGCCGGAATTTGACATCAATCAACCGGCATCGTTCAACTGGTTCCACCCGCATACGCATATGGAAACCGCCCGTCAGGCGCATATGGGTGCTGCCGGTATGTTGCATGTCAGTGATGGCGGCGACCGCGAGCGCGGGCTGCCGGATACATTCGGTACGGACGATCTGTTCCTCGCCTTTCAGGATCGCCGCGTGATTGACGGAGACAATGTTTACGCGCCGGATTTCATGGATCTGATGCATGGTTTTCGTGGCCAGTATCTGACTGTGAATGGTGCGATTGCCCCTGTCGCCACAGTGCCGCAGAGCATTGTGCGCCTTCGCCTGCTCAATGCCTCCAATGCGCGTAATTATCACTTCCATTTCAGTGACGGCCGGATGATGCACGCGATTGCCTCGG
>JAIRVW010000363.1 GCA_031253705.1 Brucellaceae bacterium | reverse complement strand
TCTGCGGAAATCCCTGCGGCAAGGCCGGTGAAAAAGGTGATATATGGCTGAGCAAGTTAATACCGGAATGTTTCCGCTTGGTGAGGACACAACCGCCTATCGCAAACTGACATCTGATTATGTCTCGGTTGATACGTTTAAAGGTCAGGAAATTCTGACTGTTGAAACAGAAGGCCTGCGTCTGCTGGCCGAAGCTGCTTTTGCCGATATCAACCATCTGCTGCGCCCGGGTCACCTTCAGCAACTCAGCAATATTATGGAAGATCCGGAAGCAACCGATAATGATCGTTTTGTTGCCTATGACCTTCTGAAAAACGCCAATATCGCTGCCGGTGGTGTGCTGCCGATGTGTCAGGATACCGGTACAGCGATTATTATGGGTAAAAAAGGCCGCCGCGTCTGGACGGAAGGCGGTGATGAAAATGCGCTGGGTTCCGGCGTGATGGATGCCTACTTCAAAAAGAACCTGCGCTATTCGCAGCTGGCACCGCTGGAAATGTTCAAGGAACAGAACACCAAGAACAACCTGCCTGCGCAGATCGACATTTATCAGGAAGGCGAAGACGCCTATAAATTCCTGTTTGTCGCTAAAGGCGGCGGTTCGGCCAATAAGACATTTCTGTTTCAGGGCACACCTTCCCTGCTGACCCATGACCGCATGATCGAGTTTCTCAAAGAGAAAATTCTGACACTCGGCACATCGGCCTGCCCGCCATACCATCTGGCGATTGTGATCGGCGGCACTTCGGCCGAACAGAATCTCAAAACCGTTAAACTGGCATCCACCCGCTATCTCGACAGCCTGCCGACCAAGGGCTCAGAAGACGGTCATGCGTTCCGCGATCTGGAAATGGAACAGGAAATCCATAAGCTTACCCAGTCTCTGGGTGTCGGCGCGCAGTTCGGCGGCAAATATTTCTGCCATGATGTCCGCGTTATTCGTCTGCCGCGCCACGGCGCATCGCTGCCGATTGGTCTGGGCGTTTCCTGCTCAGCTGACCGTCAGGCCAAAGGCAAGATCACCAAAGACGGTATCTTCCTTGAACAACTGGAAACCAATCCGGCAAAATATATGCCTGATATTGATGAAGCCAAACTGTCTGACAGCGTGGTGAAAATCGATCTCAATCAGCCGATGGAAGAGATTCTCAAGTCCCTGTCACAGCATCCGGTGAAAACCCGCCTGTCGCTGACCGGCTCGATCATCGTGGCACGCGATCTGGCGCATGCAAAAATCCGTGAACGTCTGGAAAACGGCGACAGCATGCCGGATTATTTCAAAAATCATCCGATTTATTATGCAGGCCCTGCCAAGACTCCGACCGGCTACGCATCCGGCTCTTTCGGCCCGACAACAGCCGGACGTATGGACTCTTATGTTGACCAGTTCCAGTCTTTCGGCGGCTCCATGGTGATGCTGGCTAAGGGCAACCGCTCGCGTCAGGTGCGTGATGCCTGTGCCAAGCACGGCGGCTTCTATCTCGGCTCCATCGGCGGCCCGGCTGCACGTCTGGCTCAGGACTGCATCAAAAAAGTTGAAGTGGTCGAATATCCGGAACTCGGCATGGAAGCCATCTGGCGTATTGAAGTTGAAGATTTCCCTGCTTTCATCGTTATCGACGACAAGGGTAATGACTTCTTCAAAGAACTCAATCTTTCGTAAAACCAAAAAGAAAGCCGGAGGAAACTCCGGCTTTTTTGTTAGTGGTATTTCGGCTCGCGGCTGAGGTTTTTCTCTTTCAGCTCATCGAGATAGCCCTGCCAGCGGGTTTCATATTCTTCACCCAGCTGATGCAGATAGGTCCATGTGAACAGGCCGGTATCGTGCATATCATCAAAGGTAATGCGCACGGCATAATTGCCAATCGGATCAATCTTCATAATCGCAACATTGATTTTGCCCGGTACAGTCACGCGCTGCTCAGGCGAATGCCCCTGCACTTCTGCTGATGGTGACAGCACGCGCAGCATCTCTGCCGGAAATGAATAATTATGCCCGTTATTAAAGGTCACAGACAGAGTTTTACGGTCTTGGGAAACCCGCAATTCTTCCGGCCAGATATCGCTCATTGAATGATCCACCATATTTATGTCTGCCTGTTGTGGTAGTCGCAGAAACCATGTCCGGCAAGTGCCTGTTTTGCGCAAAGCAACACCTGCGTGACATAATGGTACTGGACAGCACTATATGTTGATCTTATCTCTCCTCATATAACAGCAATTACGAACAAGAGCCTGCACAAGGAAAAGATGGACATAACAGCACAAAACAGCAGCAAAACCGCGCTTCAGAGCCCGATGATTGACCCTTTCGGACGGGCAATTACCTATTTGCGCGTTTCTGTGACTGACCGCTGTGACTTCCGCTGCACCTATTGCATGGCCGAACATATGACCTTTCTGCCCAAGAAAGATCTGCTCTCACTCGAAGAACTCGACCGTCTTTGTTCAACTTTTATTGATAAGGGCGTGCGCAAAATCCGCCTCACCGGCGGCGAGCCGCTGGTACGCAAAAACATAATGCACCTCATCGGCAGCCTGTCGCGCCATATTGAAGCCGGTGCGCTTGATGAACTGACGCTGACCACCAACGGTTCGCAGCTTTCGCGCTATGCGAATGAGCTGGCAGCCTGCGGAATCAAACGCATCAATGTTTCGCTCGACACCCTCGATGCCGACAAATTCAAAACCATTACCCGCTGGGGTGATCTGGCACAGGTTCTGCGCGGTATTGATGCCGCACAAAATGCAGGCTTGCATATCAAACTTAATGCTGTGGCGCTGAAAGGTTTCAACGATCATGAAATTCCGGACATGCTGCGCTGGGCGCATGGCCGCGGCATGGATATGACACTGATTGAAACCATGCCGATGGGTGAGATTGATCTCGACCGTACCGATCAGTATCTGCCGCTGTCCATGCTGCGTGCTACGCTTGCACGCCAGTTCACCATTACTGATATTCCCTACCAGACCGGCGGGCCTGCCCGTTATGTGCAGATTGCGGAAACCGGTGGTCGCCTCGGCTTTATTACGCCGATGACCCATAATTTCTGCGAAAGTTGCAACCGCGTGCGGATCACCTGCACCGGCACGCTTTATATGTGCCTTGGTCAGGAAGATGCGGCTGATCTGCGTGAACCGCTGCGTGCAAGCGCTGACAATCAGCTGCTGTCGGATGTGATCGACAATGCCATACTGCGCAAGCCAAAAGGCCATGATTTTATCATCGACCGGCGCAACAACCGTCCTGCAGTCTCACGCCATATGAGTGTGACCGGCGGTTAACGTCATACAATTGATTTTTATATCATTATTTTGCCGCGCATGACGCAAACGGGTGACCATGTCGCATAAATACTTGTTATAAGTCCTGTATAAAAGAGAAGCTTTTGCGCTTTTTCTGCAGGAATATGACCGTGGCACTTTCAGCTAATATCCGCTCCAGCCTTTATATGATGCTCAGCATGGGCGTTTTCACCGTCGGTGACGCTCTGACAAAATACTCCACGCAAACGCTCAATCTCGGTCAGTTCATGTTTATGCGCGGATTATTATGCATTGTATTGCTGATTTTTCTGGCCGC
>JAIRVW010000349.1 GCA_031253705.1 Brucellaceae bacterium | reverse complement strand
TTCAATATTCCTGCGAAACCGCTGCTCACAGCATTGGCTGATTTTACCGCAACCACCGGTATACAGGTTGTGCGCCAGAATGGCGGAACAATTTCCGGACAATCCGCAGCCGTGATCGGACGTCAGTCACCGGAAGCAGCACTCAAACGCGTTCTTGGTCCTTCTAAGCTGCATTATCGTTTTGTCGACAGCCGCACCGTTAGCCTCTATGCGCCTGATGAAGCGGCGGCCAATGCCGGCGGTGTGAATGCTGATGGTGCAACTCAGCTGAACATGATCACGATTACGACGCCTGCCGGTGCTGTAGATGGAGCATCAGCCGTCTATTCCGCGCCTAAATCCACGGTTTATCTCTCGGAAGAACAGATCAATCGTTATGGCTCGGTATCGTCGGCAGATATGCTCAAGGGCTTACCGGGTGTGCAGGTTGCGGACAGCCGTAACGGCGGTGGTCTTGATGTGAATATTCGCGGTGTTCAGGGGCAAAGCCGTGTGGCGGTGACCGTGGATGGTTCGCAACAATCGCTTAATGTTTATCGTGGTTATGCCGGTACGCAGCAGCGCAGCTATATTGATCCCGATTTGATCAGCGATGTGGTAATCAGTAAGGGGCCTGACCTGACACCCGCCGCAGCCGGTGCCATCGGCGGTGCGGTCAGAATGACCACGCTGCGTATTCAGGATATTCTAAAACCCGGTCAGACTTTCGGTGTTCGGCTGAAAGGCGAATTATGGGACAATGGTGTAAAGCAGCCATACCGTCCGGATCAGGTCAGTTCTGTATCCGAGTTGAACGCAGATGTACGCAGCGGTCGTCCGGATATTTTGGGCTCGGCAGCGAAATCCGGCAGTATTGCTGCGGCTTATACCAGTGATTTTGTGGATGTGGTTGCCGCCTATGCACGGCGCAATCAGGGCAATTATTTTGCCGGTAAACATGGTCGCGATAAATATCGCCAATTCTCCAAATCCGGCTATGAAGAAAACACGGTCGCGAAATCCTATAAGGCCGGAGAAGAGGTTTTAAACTCCTCTTCACAAACGGAATCCGTGTTGCTGAAGGCGACAATCAAACCAACGGATGAACAGCAGCTTGAGCTGAGCTACCGTTATTATGACGGGCGTTTTGGTGAGGTTATGCCGTCGGATATTTTCCGTTTTGGTACCGCCGGACTGTATCAGTATCCGACCGGTAGCATGATTATCAATTCTGGTTCGGCGCGTTATCAGTATAAGCCAGCCGATAATGATCTGATTGATTTTAAAGCCAATCTCTGGATTACAGACGCCAAGAGCGATCAGATCAACGCGACCAACGGGCCTAAGTCCCAACAGGTTTATGGCAGCCCTGACCGCACATGGGTGCGTATGGATGACGTGCGCGTAGGTGGCGATCTTTCCAACCGGTCTGAAGTGACCACGGAAGCCGGTGCTTTTGCATTCGATCTCGGCGGTTCGTTCCAGTATGAAAATATCCGTCCGCAAAAAGACGTTGTGATTTCCGAACACGACATCAACCAGAACCGTAATTTGCGTGACGGGTATCGTTCAGAAATCAGCCTGACCGGTAAGCTCGAATATGAGCCACGTGAGAATCTGCAGTTCTGGGCTGGCGGACGTTATGGCCGTTACAGTTCTCACGACCGCAATGCACCATCTGTGGCACGACGTGAAAAACTCTATGGCAAATGGATTTCTCTCTCCAGAGGTCCGGGCACATGGGACAGCATGTTCTGGCGTGCGGATGAAAACGGCCAGTTTACCGATGCCACCGATCCGCGTCTGAACAATGGTATTGCCGCTTCTAACACCAATAATCCGTTTGATGGTACGCCTTTTGATGAATATGGCACGCCGACCTATATGGCAGTGGGCAAAGCGGGTTACAGCGACATCGTTACCGGCTTTGACCGTGGTGAGAAAATGTCGAATAAAGGCAGTGGTTTTACACCGGCCTTTGGTGTGAATTACGAGATTATTCCGCAGACTTTCCTCTATGCCAGTTACACACAAGGCTACCGTCTGCCGTCGCTGTTTGAAACCACGCTCGGCACTTTGCAGGTTGACCCTGCGACAGGTCTGAAGCCTGAGCGTTCCCGTGCCATTGAGTTTGGTGCCAGCACGACACAGGATGACCTGTTCATGCAGGGCGATACGGCATCTTTCAAGCTCGCTTATTTTGATAATAATATCAAAAACTACATCAGCCGTTATTATGACCCGACGTCGAATGGCCTGATGACGTTCAGCAATGCTGACAGCTATAAAGCGAATGGCCTTGAGTTCCAGTCGAGCTATGATAACGGCCGGATTTTCGCGGATCTTTCCGCGACTTATTATTTCAAAACGGAAACCTGCGATGCGAGTTTCGCGGCACGTTTGCGGGCAAGCGCCAGTAGATATCAGCCGACTGAAAACACACCGGATTGCACACCCGGTAGCTATATGGGCTCTTTCACCAATACCCAGAATCCGCCGAAATATGCAGCAAATCTGACACTTGGCAGTCGTTTCTTTGAAGAAAAACTGACCGTGGGTGGCCGCATAACCTATACATCTGGGCCGACCGAGACAATCGACAAGCCGTGGCAGACAGGTGCCACCACGCCGCAGATTATCTATAAGCCGGTTACGCTGTTTGATGCTTTTGTCAGCTATAAATTGCGCGAAGATGCCGTGTTGAATGCGTCGGTTCAGAATATCGGGAACCGCTATTATCTGGATCCGCTGGCACAAAGTTTTATGCCGGCACCAGGGCGAACCTATCGCGCAGGTTTCTCAGTTAAATTTTAAGGATTCAAATCTGCGCTCCTATAAACAGGGCGCAGATTTTTTGTCAGCTCTAAAAATTGCGAGAAGTTGATTGTCACATAAACATGATAATTTTATCATAGTATAAAGTGTAGTGAAACCGAACGGGTATGGTACTTGTAAATTTGCAGAATTTTATTGGTCTGTCGGTATACAAACAAAAAGCTAGGCTCCATTAGGCAGGGATATTCAAAACCTGTTTCGGAGTTACGTAAGGGGTATTGCCAATTCCCTGCGCCGCCGTGGTTTGAATAATGAAACTGCTGCGGATTTCAACGTCGTCGACACTCTTTTTCCGCCCCTTATACGTCCCCATGGCTTTTGCCGCACCGATCCCTGCGTTTTGCCTGCCCCTCATGGGTGCACTCATACGATACATAGTAGCAAGGATGAGGCAGAACTCATGATATTTAGGTAGAGGATATTTCAGGAGCTATGAGTCCAGTGAAAAGTGACCTCGTAAATACCACGCGCTGCAAGAACAAGCTCGGTTGACTGGATCGGACGTATATCCATCAGTTCCCACGCAAACCAGCCGTCCTCGAAATAAGAGGCGCAGGCAGCCTGCATGTCAGTGAGAGTAAAGGAGCGCACAGCTTTCACCTTAACAATTGCTACTGGAACACCATTTTCATCGTAATCGTCATCACGATGAAGAAAGCGACTATTTTCAACGATCAGCAAGTCCTCAGAAGGTGCTAAATCCGGTTTCCATCGACGCACCTCAAGTGTTTTTTCACCTGAGGCAATACGACCTCCGCTTGGGCGAACCATAGATAGGGCTTTAATGTCGTTCTCCTTGTTGGAATAACATTTTGCGCTTCGATCAGTTTAAGCAGCAAACTGCCCAAAATCGATCCGACTGTCCAGATCGAGGCTGCAGGTTTGCTTCTCGATCCTACTTTTCTGCCGGTGCCGCTGGCAGCTCATAGTGGTGAACAAAATTCACCAGAAACAGCCACGATTATGAACGCCTCTGTTTTTGCACTGCGCGGCACTATTGAAGCTGAGAATATTGCAACCCTGCCAAACATAGCGGAAGGCACACAAATTTTCGCAGATCCGAAAATTGAGACCATCACAGCGCGCTGCTCCGGCAAGGCTTATGGTACACATTATGATGTTGCAAAATTACTTGATGTGAAGACGCTACACAGTAAAAGCCTCACCGGTAAAAAAGTGGCCGTCGCGATTGTTGATGGTGGTGTTAATATTGAATATCTCAAAACACGAGGGTTGAACCCAAATTTTGATAAAACCATTTCATGGGCGCCAGATAATGTATCCCCAAATACGCCTGGTGAATATGAGATCGGCCACGGAACTATGTGCGCATTCGATGCTTTGATCACCGCGCCAGAGTGTACGCTTCTTGATTTTCCTGTTCTGTTATCGGAAACAGAAGGCGGAAGCGTTATGGCAGGTTTCTTAAGTGATGCACTTGTCGCATTTTCATATCTGCGGGATCACCTCACAAGCGAAAATTGGAAATATACAGCGCTTGTTGTCAATAACAGTTGGGGTATGTTTAATCTCAGTTGGGATTTTCCTAAAGGCCATCCCGGACGTTATGCAGACAATCCCAATCACCCGTTTAATCTGATGGTCGGGACACTTGCCAGATCGGGTGCAGATATTGTCTTTGCCGCTGGAAACTGCGGCGCTGACTGCCCGGATGGTCGATGCGAAGGAGCTGTTAAAAGCAGCATTATGGGTGCCAATGCGCATCCTGATGTTCTCACAGTAGCCGGCTGCGACATTGACGATGAACGAGTTGGCTATTCAAGTCAGGGGCCTGCGATATCGGGCATGGGGCAAAACAAGCCTGATCTGACAAGCTATACACATTTTTATGGTTCAGGCGTATCTGGAGCAGAAGCACCGGACAGCGGTACCTCTGCAGCCAGCCCCGTTGCCGCAGGTTGTATTGCGGCAATTAGAACCCGTTTGCCAGCGACCAAAATATCGGCAAAGGATTTATTTAAGCAGTTTGTCGCAAGCGCGAAGCCACGATCTGATTCCGACATAGACTGGAATAATGACTACGGCGGCGGTATTATCCGACCTGTGCCTGTCGCCACGCACTACAACCTCTAGGAGGGCCGTGATATGTCTTCTGCAAAAGTACTTATGACTGTTTTTTGCCCACACTCAAAACCGAGCATTGAACGAGCGGCGAAAATGCTAGGTGTTACGCAGGAAAGTCTGGACATCAGTTTCGGTGTGATATGCGTTGATCCGGATCATAGCCTCTATGCTGTCAGAGTATCGGCAGGCGCAGTCACGACTTTACAAAGTTCGGAGCCTTGCAGCGAACCATTTTCAGATCCAAAGATCGAAACATTCGGATTTCACCGCAAATGAATTGCTCTTACACTATTTAATGGAGCACTGAGCTGTGATTGCAGCGGGGTCGTTTCATCATAGGAGCTTCTGCTTTATTTGGGATCGTCGGCACTGGCGCTTTGCAGTGCGGTATAGAGAGCTGACTTGCTCACCTTGACGCGGGTAGCAGCCTCCCTGACGTTTAACCCGTTGGCGATATGCTCCCTCGCCCGCTGCAATTTGTCAAAGGTGACAACTGGTTTGCGTCCGCCTTGGCGCCCGCGAGCGGCGGCAGCAGTCAACCCGGCTTTTGTGCGATCACGGATCAGGTCGCGCTCGAATTGGCCCAATGCCCCGAACACATGGAATATGAGCCGCCCGCCGGACGTGGTAGTATCGATAGCTTCCGTCAGCGAGCGGAAGCCGACGCCCCTCTCCTCTAGCGCCCCTATCGTCTGGATCAAATGTGGGGTCCAACCCAACAAAGGTACTAGCGAGCTGGTCAGATTGGTGCCACCAAGAGCAAGGCAATAGACCCGCATACCAAGTTCAGCCAGCATTTTAACTGTCGTACTTACTCAATGGCATCACAGCCAAGCCGGTCAAGCTTAGTGACGGTCAGAATGCCTCCTGATACTAATTTTTCATGAACTTCATAAAGCCACAGCGTCGCGCAATTGCAGTGTTAGTGTTACCGGAAATAGTCTCGGTAACGATCCGACGCGGCTCGACTTAAAAACCTGCCGCCTTAATTTCATGAAGCTGGTTTTCGGTGGTCTGTCCTGTTGTGGAGACACGAATCAAAGCAACCTCTCTCCTAAGCTGTGGAATATGCTGTGGCTTTGTGCGCTTTCCTGTGCCACCTCATCTGTCCGTAAGGGGATCGTTCAAAGGACGTTTTTTCTGCCCCAGTTTCAGAGGCTGAAAACCAGACTTCCTCGCAAAGCCGTTAGTCTTATTAAAATGGTACGATTTTATTTGCAATGAAGACCCCATATACGTTACAAAATTCCGCACGACAAACACACTCATTGGCTATGCGCGGTGCTCAACCGACAAACAGGATCTTACGGCGCAGGCGTTCATGATCCGTATGCGCACCCGGGAAGGTATGGCGGTTACGCGTGCCAAGGGCAAATTGCGCGGTAAAAAGCCGAAGCTGTCAGATCGTCAGCAGAAGGAACTCCGCCGAATGCACGATACCGGCGAATACTCTATCAGTGATTTGGCTGATGTGTTTTCTATCGCAAGGCCAACC
>JAIRVW010000287.1 GCA_031253705.1 Brucellaceae bacterium | reverse complement strand
CGGTTGCTTTTGTTGGTAAGGGCGTTGTGTTCGATACCGGCGGTATCTCCATCAAGCCTGCACTCGGTATGGAAGACATGAAGGGTGATATGGGCGGTGCCGCAGCGGTAACCGGTCTGATGCGCGCTCTTGCCGGACGTAAAGCCAAGGTCAATGTGATTGGCGTCATCGGCCTCGTGGAAAATATGCCGGATGGCAATGCACAGCGTCCGGGTGATATCGTCACCACCATGTCCGGCCAGACAATCGAAGTGATCAATACCGATGCGGAAGGCCGTCTGGTTCTGGCTGACGCTCTGTATTACACCGCGAAAACCCATAAGCCGCGCTTCATGATCAATCTGGCAACACTGACCGGTGCGATTGTGATTGCACTCGGCACCCAGCATGCCGGTCTGTTCTCGAATGATGATGAACTGGCAGAACAGCTGTTTGATGCCGGTCAGACCAGCGGTGAAAAACTGTGGCGCATGCCGCTCACCAAGGAATATGACAAGATCATCGATTCCAAATTTGCGGATATGCGTAACTCGGCAGGCCGTCCGGCCGGCTCGATCACTGCCGCGCAGTTCCTCAAGCGTTTCGTTGGCGATACACCTTGGGCGCATCTGGATATTGCCGGTACCGCTATGGATTCTCCTGCCAGCGACTATAATGAATCCTGGGGCTCAGGTTTCGGTGTCCGCGTTCTGGATCGTCTGGTGCGCGATCATTACGAAGGCTGATAAGCAATTATCACCCGTAAATTCTAAAAAAGCCGGTGTTCGCACCGGCTTTTTTGTATTCAGAATTAATATACCTCAATAAAAGTTGAATAATCCGGACATAATTCACCTGTGCGAAACACCAAGAATTTGTTAAGATGTCACAAATTCTTCATCAAGATGCTTTGCCTGCCGTTTCGGCACTCATGAGGTTAAAGCATTATAATTCCGGATAAATCTGTGTTTCCATCCTATTCCTCACGCAGTTTCACCAGTGTAACCGTGGTGCTGCTTCTGCTGAATGCGCTGTTTCTCTATCTCATTACGGATTTGAATAATCTTGAAGTGGAGATGGCTGAGACCGGATTTGTCGAGAATTTGCAGCTGGTTTATCTCGGCCTTGCAGCTATCGCTTTTCTTATCGGCGGCCTGCGCGTTGAAGGGCCGGCACGTATGTTCGCGATAGGCATGTCAGTGCTGATGTGGATTTTCTTCTTCCGTGAATTCGAAATCGAGCCGACAGGGCCGGTTAGCGGCTATATCAAGTCGCATAGTTTCCGTTGGCATGAGGCGATTGTTGTCATCGCAATTGCCGGTATTTATATCTTCCGCCGCGCGCAATATGTGCGTCCGGTGATTGAATTTGTGCTGAGCCGTAAGGCATGGCCGTTTTATCTGGCAGCCGTGCTGATTCTGACGGGTGAGGTTTTCGAGAAAATGCACGGCTTCGCCTATAATGAGTTTTTTGAAGAAGTGCTGGAAAGCCTGAGCTACTTCATGCTGCTGTGTTTAGGTGTGCGCAGTATTTTTGCGCAGCCGGATGAAGCCGCAGACATGCGGGCTGCCTGAGCCGCAAAGTAACCGGTTTTTATGTATGAAACGGCCTGTCTGATCGACAGGCCGTTTTGTTTCTGGTTTAAGCTTTTATCCGGTATATTGAAAAAGCGAGAGGTAAGGGGCGCGGTTCCCTGCATTGGCTGATGGCGGAAATTCTGTTTTATCATCTGACTGAATCAGTGCTCGATGAGGCATTGCCGGGACTGGTTGACCGCTCACTGGAGCGGGGTTGGCGCGTGACCATCCAGATGACATCGGAAGAACGCCGAGATGAACTCGACCGGCTGTTATGGACATGGAACAATGCCTCCTTTCTGGCGCATGGCACAGATGTGCAGCCTCATGCAGAGCATCAGCCTGCTTTGCTCACCACCACCACGGACAATCTGAACGGCGCGACGGTGCGCTTTGTTGTGGAGGGTGCGGAGATTGTTGATGCCGAAAAATATGATCGTCTGGTGGTGATGTTTGACGGCCATGATGCGAGCCAGCTGACCAAGGCGCGTGAGCAATGGAAGAGCCTTAAAGCCGCAGGACATCAGCTGACTTACTGGCAGCAAAATGCTGACCGCCGCTGGGAGAAAAAAGCCTGATGCGTATTTTTTGTATTCTGCTGTTTTTCGCTGGTCTGGCAACCGGTGTAATCTGGCCATGGGCGCAGCGCCATTTTGGCGGTGAAGAAATCGGTACATGGGCGCTCTATCAGCGTGAAGGCGGATATCAGTCAGCGAAAGTACAATTGAAACCTGAAGATGCGCCGTTGCGCATTTTTGTTGATGCGCAGCCTATGCAGGGCGCAGTGAGCGGGCAAAAGCCGTCAGTGCTTAATCTAGCGGTATCGCGTGATGGCGTGCCGGTATTGGCCGAGCGCCTCAGCTATAGTGCGAAAAGCGGTAATGAGCAGCGTGATCTGCCGCAAAGCGGGGCGGTGATCCGCCAAAGCGCAAAAGATATGGAAACCCTGCAGGCGGGGACTTATGAATTCAGTGTGCGGGCCGTGGAAGACGGTTTGTCGCTGACACGGGCTGATCTGGTGTTGCGCCGTGGTGCGCCGCCGGTAGATGAGAATATCACCACCATGGGCGTGGTGATTATGGTTGCCGGTCTCTACGGATTTATGCGTATGCGCAGGCGGCAGAAAGTTTGAGTTTCAGAATGCAAAAAAAAGCCCGCCGTTTCAATGAACCGGCGGGCTTTTTTTTATAAGACAAAGGCGCTGTTACTCAGCCATGGCTTCTTCATATTCCGCAGAATAGGTCAGCCATTTTTCTTCAGCATCAGCCAGTTTGGTTTCTGCGGCTTTCAGATCAATGTTGAACTGCACAGCTTTCTGGGCATCCTTGGTATAAAGCTCAGGATCTTCCAGTTTGCTTTTCAGACCTTGAATCTCTTTCTGCAGTTTCTGCATTAAAGATTCGGAATCATTAATTTTTTTCTGCAGCGGCTTAAGCTGATCGCGCTTCTGCGCAGCCAGTTTACGCTGCTCAACTTTGCTGAGTTTCGGCCCTTCATCAACGATAGCAACCTCCTGAACAGCCTCAACGGTACTGTTTGGCGTGCTCTTATCGCTCAGAACCAGTGAGCGGTAATCATCGAGATCGCCGTCATAAGGTTTGACCGTACCATTGCGCACCAGCCACAACCGATCCATCGTCGCTTCGATCAGGTGACGATCGTGGGCGATGAGGATGACGGCGCCTTTGAAATCATTCAGCGCATGAACCAGTTCTTCGCGGCTGTCGATATCGAGATGGTTGGTTGGTTCGTCGAGGATCAGCAGGTTCGGGCCGTGGAAGGTCGCCAGCCCCATCAGCAGACGCGCTTTTTCACCACCGGAAAGCTCTTTGGCTTTGGTCAGCATCTTTTCCGTTGCCAGTCCCATCTGGGCGACACGGGCACGCACTTTGGCTTCCGGTGCATCAGGCATCAGCTTGCGCACATGCTCAATAGCATTGTCTTCCGGCACCAGATCATCCAGCTGATGCTGGGCGAAGAAGGCAACCTTCAGCGCTGGTGAAAGGGTCAGTGTGCCGCCTTCCGGTTTCAGCCGTCCGGAGATCAGCTTGGCCAGCGTAGACTTACCATTACCATTGGAACCGAGCAGGGCAATGCGGTCGTCATTATCAATGCGTAATGAGAGATTGCGCAGGATCGGCTTGCCGGTTTCATAACCGACATCGGCATTTTCCAGCGCAATAATCGGTGAGGCCGCAGCCTTTTCCGCTTCAGGAAATTTGAATGGCTGCACATGCTCATCATAATGCGCGGCAATCGGCTTCAGCTTCTGCAATGCTTTCAGACGGGACTGTGCCTGACGGGCTTTGGAAGCCTTGGCGCGGAAACGCTCGACAAAGGATTCCATATGCTTGCGATGGGCTTCCTGCTTCACACGCTGCTTCTGCTGCAATTCCAGCATTTCGGCGCGTTGGCGCTCGAACTGGTCATAATTGCCCTTCCAGAAGGTCAGCTTTTTATTTTCCAGATGCAGAATGGAATTAGTCGCCGAATTCAGCAGGTCACGGTCATGGCTGATGATGATGACAGTGTAAGGGTAGCGCTTGATGTAATCGATCAGCCACAACACACCTTCAAGGTCGAGATAGTTGGTCGGTTCATCCAGCAGCAGCAAATCTGGCTGGGCGAAGAGCACAGCCGCCAGTGCCACACGCATACGCCAGCCGCCGGAGAAGGATGAAGCTGGGCGCAGCTGCGCTTCCGCATCAAAACCAAGGCCGGAGAGAATGGCGCTGGCACGCGCTTCCGCCGAATGGGATTCAATATCGGCAAGGCGGATATGAATTTCAGAAATACGTGCCGGATCAGTCGCCGTTTCGGCTTCCTGTAACAAAGCAAGACGCTCTTTATCGGCTTTCAATACGATCTCGATCAGAGATTCTTCTGTGCCCGGGGCTTCCTGCGCGACCTGACCGATACGGGTGTTTTTCGGTATCGAAATATCGCCGGTATCCGACGATAATTCACCGGTAATCACCTTGAACAGGGTCGACTTGCCGGTGCCGTTGCGGCCGACAAAACCGGTCTTGGAACCAGATGGCAGTGTTGCACTGCCATGGTCGATGAGGACGCGTCCGACCATGCGGACGGTTATATCATTAAGGATCAACATAGAGCGGTTTTTGCACGGGATATTGCAATTGTGCAAGAGGCAAAACGTCCGGCTCAGACGCTCTGAAAGACGGAATTGTCAGACGAAGCGACGGCCGGTTTCAGATTTCTGGAAAATCATCATATCCAGATCCGGTGCCGTATGTTTCATCATGGTAAGTGCCGCATGCACCTGTCCGCGATAATGGGTCTGATGGTTGAACATATGGGCAAGCGCAGGCGCTAATCGCTGACTGATCGTGCGCATATCGCTCATATTGAGAAACACAAACCGTCCTGTCACTTCCGTGAGGGAAAGCCCCTCCAGCCAGTCCAGAATACGTGCATCTTCCTGAAAACGCGCTGTACGCAGATCGGCCAGCGCCAGATGAATGATCGCATCCGGTGATTTGGGATGATCACCTTCACCGGTAAAACGCTTCATCCATAAACGGTCATTACCCAGTACATGATTGAGCGTTGCGTGAACGGATTTGTAAAACAGGCCGCTGTCAGCGCGATATTCGCTCTCGCTTAAAACAGAGACGGCATCGAAAAGCTGTTTATTGGCCCAGCCATTATAGGCAGCAAGCATCAGAAAATGTTGCTTCATCATCAAGCTCTCTTCAAAAACCAAAACAGCACAAATCCGCATACCGGCGACAGAATCGCTGCCTGCATGACCGATTGCGTTAACTATAACCTGTCTTGACGCTTATCGCAGACTAAATAGCTTTATTATCAGTGTCTTGTCATTTTCCTGCAGCATCACGCCTTTATGAGAAAAACCGCAGAGAAATCTGTGGTGGGAGCATGAGCAAAGCTTCAGGCACAGACAGGCAGTACAGGTGCCGCTTTCAGCAGCATTTTACAGCGGATTTAATGATCTTATTTGACTGTAAAAGGCTGTGAGGGTATAGAACGGCACCTTTCCTCAAAATATATACAGGACAACCAATGGCCATCGAACGTACCTTTTCCATGATCAAGCCAGATGCAACCAAGCGCAACCTGACCGGTGCAATCACCGCTAAGCTTGAAGAAGCTGGTCTGCGTGTTGTTGCTTCCAAGCGCGTATGGATGAGCAAGCGCGAAGCTGAAGGCTTCTACGCAGTGCATGCAGCACGTCCTTTCTTTGGTGAGCTGGTTGAAACCATGACTTCCGGCCCGACAATCGTTCAGGTTCTGGAAGGCGAAAACGCTATCCTGAAAAACCGCGAAGTTATGGGCGCAACCAATCCGGCAGATGCTGCTGAAGGCACAATCCGTAAAACCTTCGCTCTGTCGATCGGTGAAAACTCCGTACACGGTTCCGATGCTCCTGAAACAGCAGCACAGGAAATCACCTACTGGTTCTCTTCGACAGAAATCGTTGGCTAATCTGATTAGCGACTGATTTAAAGCATTTGCGAGCCAAAAGCGGGTACCGGTTTTGCGTTGGATAATGCGTCAAAGAAAATGAAA
>JAIRVW010000243.1 GCA_031253705.1 Brucellaceae bacterium | reverse complement strand
CTATGGTGAGGGTTTGGTTCTGACCAGTTTCAATCACTTTGCTGACAGCTATGGCTATAAAGGCACAATCGGTCTGCGCGTGAAGTGGTAAACTGATCAGATGAAAACAGAAAATACTTGTTGGCAATGGCAGTAAGTGCGGGCATTTGAGGCCGGACAGCGAATGCCATAGAGGGGCGCAAAGAAAGTTTTAATATGGCCAGATCCGGAACGAGCCGACAGCGAACACGGGACAAAGAACCCTTATATCGTAGCGTCAATACCTGCGCGCGTTATGTGCATCACAACTTTGGTGGTGAGTATCGGTGGTCCAGACAAAAGAGTGACAGTCCGGAAGGCCGGGGCTCTATGCATGCGGGAAAGCGACGCGGGCGGGACTATACGCCTTTATTCCGTTTTCTTCTTTCACGGGTCGGCAAGGACTGGACGGAGGTGCATAGAGAAGCTGTATCGCGGCTTGATAGTGAGGAGCCTATTTGGGGGCTTGTAGCTCGTTCTGATGCGGAGAAACATGCCTGGGTATTGTTTGGTGAGAGCTCGTATTACAGCGGTTTGTATATAGATGAGAACAATCGTCTCGCAATTGTTGATCCCGCGCTGTCTGTTGAACAGATGGAGCCATCATGTTCCTGCTGCACTCATACGTTTAACGGAATACCCTTCACGCGACTATACAAAGGCCGTTAGGCTGTCACGGAGCAGAAGTTGAGATTTTTCAACGATATGTGCTGGCTTAAGGGGGGGCTTCAGTAACTGGCGGAGAGAGCGGGATTCGAACCCGCGATACGGTTCCCCGTATACACACTTTCCAGGCGTGCGCCTTCAACCACTCGGCCACCTCTCCACTCAAGATTGATATGCTTAAAGGATATCAATCAAAACAACGTATTTCCAAACAGTGGTCAGCTGTTAAACGTCTGTTTCGGCGCGGAATATAGCTATAAAAGCCGGATGATCAACCCTTATTTCTCATTTCCTTGAATTCATTTGAATTTATTGGTTTTTTGCTGTGCGCTCAGGCAGAAAAAAGAGCGAATAAAAGTTATAACTTATTGAATTTTATATATTATATTATTTTGTGGATGAGTGATCGTCATGCGGGAGTTTGTGTGGTTGTAAGATCTGTTTCTGATGCGAAAATGCATTTCAGGCTAAAATATTGATGAAACAGCTCGAATCTCTGCCCCAAAACAGACATTTTACATGCGGGGTACAAGCAGGGTTTGTGTCTTGAGATTCTGGTTGGTATGACTGGCAGTTATTTTAGTATAGATAAATTTATGAATAAGCCGGCTATGGTGATGAATGCATAAATATGTATCCTGATCAGGGCGGCATATTCGGATGTGCGTTTTGGGAAACGGAACATAGTCATTATGCGTGTGTTTTTAAATTTTCTGGCAATCTGGTCACTGGGGATCGGTCTGCTGTTTGGTGTTTTTGATATTGCGCGGTCTGTTGCGCAGTTGCGTCCGGTTCTTATGCCGTTTTTACAGAGCCTGCAGGATTATCTGCCTGAATATCTGGCTGCGTTTTCCGGTTTTATCAAAAGCAATCTTGGTGTCAGTATCTGGGAGCACTGGTTTGTGCCGGTGTTGAATATGCCCGGATGGTTATTATTTTTAGGTTTGAGTATCATATGTTTTGCTGCCGGTAATCTCGGTCGCAAATCCTATGCAAAATAAGATGTTTCCTGCTTCCTTTGATAGCGGGACGATCAGATTGGATTGATCACAATGTTCAGACAATATCCGGAACATAAATTGCGTATGCCAACGAGCGATGAAGCCCTTGCAGGGCGGGAGCAGGCGATTGCAACTGCTGAGACGCATTTTGTAAACGGTCATCCCCTGCAGGGACCATGGCCGCAGCATTTGCAGAAAATTCTGTTTGGTATGGGCTGTTTCTGGGGTGTTGAGCGCCTGTTCTGGAATGTGCCGGGTGTTTATATAACGGCTGCCGGTTATAGCGGTGGCCTGACACCAAATCCGACCTATGAGGAAACCTGCACAGGGCTTACCGGCCATAATGAAGTGGTGCTGGTCGTCTATGATCCGGCAGAGGTGTCTCTGGAACGCTTGCTGCAGATGTTCTGGGAAGAGCATGATCCGACGCAGGGAATGCGTCAGGGCAATGATATCGGCACCACATATCGTTCCGGCATTTATGTCTATTCCGATGCGGATCTGAAGGTGGCTGAAGCGAGCAGGCAGGCCTATCAGCAGGCGCTGACAGCGCGTGGTCTTGGTGCGATTACGACGGAAATTTTGCCGGCCGGAGATTTCTTCTACGCTGAGACCTATCATCAGCAATATCTGGCGAAAAACCCTCAGGGCTATTGCGGTTTGCGCGGGACAGGCGTTTCCTGCACGCTTTGACGATAAAGCATGCTTATAAAACGTTGATCTTGTCAAAAACGGCAATGAAATATGTGCAAGCGCATAAATTTAAGATGAAAAAAAATCCGGCACATGCCAGATTAACTTTCATTGAAATCTGAGCGGGCGGTAAAAAATGAAACTTTGCCGCACAGCCGTAGGTATTATTATGCGCAGATTTACTGCGCTATCGGAGGGTGAGTGGTAATGAAGCGTATCGTTCTGGGCCTGTTGGCCGCGACTTTAAGTGTTTCAGCAGCCTATGCGGCAGAACTGAAACCTGCTGTTGTTTATGACTTCGGCGGCAAGTTTGATAAGTCCTTCAATGAAGCTGCCTATAATGGTGCAGCCAAATATAAGGCTGATCACGGCACCAATTATCGCGAATTTGAAATCCAGAATGATGCGCAGCGTGAACAGGCTCTGCGTAAATTTGCGCAAGACGGCAATTCACCGGTTGTGATTGCCGGTTTCTCTGCGGTTTCCGCTATTGAGAAAGTCGCTAAAGAATTTCCGGATACGAAATTCGTGATCATCGACGCTGTTGTTGAAGCACCGAATGTGCGTTCCGTTGTATTTAAGGAAGAAGAAGGCGGCTATCTCGTTGGTATGCTCGCAGCCATGGCTTCCAAAACCGGCACTGTCAGCTTCGTCGGCGGTATGGATGTTCCGCTGATCCGCCGCTTCTATTGCGGTTATGCCGGTGGCGCAAAAGCCGGTAAAGAAGGCACCAAGGTGCTGCAGAACTGGACCGGCGACACACCAGCCGCATGGAATGACCCTGCAAAAGGCAGCGAAATTGCCAAAGCACAGATCGATCAGGGTTCTGATGTGATCTATCATGCTGCCGGTGGTACCGGTATCGGGGTGTTGCAGGCTGCAGCTGATGCGGGCAAGCTTGGCATCGGCGTTGACTCCAACCAGAATGGTCTGCATCCGGGTCATGTTCTGACCTCGATGGTTAAGGGCGTTGATACTGCCGTTTACAAGGCATTCGAAGATGTTGCTGCAGACAAGTTCACTGCCGGTATTGTGCAGATGGGCCTGAAAGATGACGGCGTTAGCTATGCGATGGACGAAAACAACGAGAAGCTGATCACACCGGAAATGAAGGCTGCAGTTGAAGCTGCCAAGGCCGATATTATCTCGGGTAAAATCAAGGTGCATGATTACACCACCGACAATAAATGCCCTTACTAATCAACAGGGTAATAATGAAAAGGGCAGTGGTGACACTGCCCTTTTATTTTATGCTTGCTGAGATGTGGTCTGATTTTACCAATGCGGCGGCTTGGTCACGGAAATTTCCGGCGCGCTTTGTTCTTCCAGTTCGAGAAAGCGGTCGGTCAGAGCATGGAGCTTTTTATTCAGTGCCGTGATCAGTTTCCATTGTTCTGCGATTTCACC
>JAIRVW010000228.1 GCA_031253705.1 Brucellaceae bacterium | reverse complement strand
TCTATCCCGCCGCTGTTGAAAAATACACTGGACTGGATCAGCCGTATTCATGAGGACGGCGGCAAGGCATTTAATCCGACAGCACATCTGACTGTGGCACTGTGCTCCTCTTCGCCTGGCGGCTTTGGCGGGATGCGTGGCCTGTATCATCTGCGCTCGGTCATGATGATGCTCAATACCCAGATTATTTCGGAGCAATGTTCTGTTGCCCACGCCCATCAGGCCTTTAATGAAGAGGGGGCTCTGCGTGATGAGCGCACAGCACAGACCCTTGCCCGTGTTTCCGCAGCCTGATCAGCAAGATCTGACCTTTTCACTCAGCGCTTGTTATGCGATGAGGGATAAATTTCAGATCAGAATGATATGCGGAGACAGATGATGGATGTAAGCAGCGTGCGCGACCGGTTGATCGTTGGCCTTGATGTGCCTGATGTGATTGCGGCTGAGAAGATTGTTGAGGAACTTGGCGATACGGTTTCGTTTTATAAAGTCGGTTATCAGCTGGTATTCTCGCAGACTGCGCAGGGAAGTGGTCTGGACTTTGCCTCGCGCCTGCTCTCCATGGGCAAAAAAGTCTTTCTCGATGTGAAGCTGCTCGATATCGACAATACAATCGCCAAAGGCGTGGAAAATATCGCCAAGCGCGGTGTGACTATGATGACCCTGCATGCTTATCCGAAGGCGATGCGTGCGGCTGTGGAAGCTGCCAAGGGTTCAGACCTCTGCCTGCTTGGCGTGACTGTTCTGACTTCAATGGATCAGGCGGATATGCTGGAAGCCGGTTATACAATGTCGCCGGAAGAGCTGGTGCTGCGTCGCGCGCAGCAGGCGCGTGAGGCTGGTATGGGCGGTATTGTGGCCTCAGCCGCTGAGTCGGCAGCTATCCGCAAGATTGTCGGGCCGGATATGGCGATTGTAACACCAGGTATCCGCCCTGCGGGCAGTGAAGCCGGAGACCAGAAACGTGTCATGACACCGGCTGATGCTTTGCGCGCCGGTTCAAGCCATCTGGTCGTGGCACGCCCGATTGTTGGCGCAACAGATCGTAAAGCGGCAGCACAGAGCATTCTGGAAGAAATGGCAGCCGCTGTTTGAAAATCATGAATGGGAGAAAATGATGACAAAAGCCTA
Organism: Brucellaceae bacterium; assembly: GCA_031253705.1. GTDB lineage: Bacteria > Pseudomonadota > Alphaproteobacteria > Rhizobiales > Rhizobiaceae > Pseudochrobactrum. Next base: position 4,500 of record JAIRVW010000228.1, on the reverse strand, counting down.
TTGGATTGCCCGCGTCGATGTGCGTGATGCTGAACGCTACAAAGACTATATCAGCACTGCAAAGCCTGCTTTTGAGCGCTTCGGAGCCAATTTTGTTGCCCGTGGCGGCACGGCGCATGCCGTTGAAGGACAAGGCCGTGCGCGCAATGTCATCATCGAATTTCCAAGCATGCAGCATGCGCTGGATTGTTATAATTCGCCGGAATATCAGGCAGCAGCGGCTATCCGTCAGACTGTTGCCGATGGTGAAATTATAATTGTTGAAGGTAATGCAGCCTGATACTATTTATATAGTTGAGATTATAAATACCGGCCTTTACCTGAGCGGTTGAAAACCGCTCATTTTCTTTGAGTGGACGCAGTTTCTAATGAAAACCGGCACCGGTTTTCTGAAACTGCTTAAGCCGGTATTTTTTATTAAAGATGCGGCAACAGCGTAATTTCATACGAGGACATCATGGCTTTAAAAATTGCGGTTCAGATGGACCATATCAATTCCATTCGTATCGCGGGTGATACCAGCTTTGCTTTGTGCCTTGCGGCTGCAGAGCGTGGCCATGAGCTTTATCACTATACACCGGATCGCCTGTCGATGCGGGACGGTGTGGTCAGCGCCGCTCTGGAGCCGTTGCAGGTGCGTGATATTGAAGGCGACCATTTCACGCTCGGTGAAGCCGTGCATACGGATTTATCGGAAATGGATGTTATCCTGCTGCGTCAGGATCCGCCTTTCGACATGAATTACATCACCACAACGCATCTTCTGGAGCGTATTCACCCGAAGACGCTGGTGGTGAATGATCCGGCATGGGTACGCAACAGCCCTGAGAAAATCTTTGTTACGGAGTTTCCGGATCTGATGCCGGAAACGCTGATCACCAAAGACTTGCAGGAAGTGCTGAAATTCCGCAGGGAGTTCGGTGATATCATCATCAAACCGCTCTATGGTAATGGCGGTGCGGGTGTGTTCCACCTGACTTCGGATGACCGCAATCTGACCTCGCTGCTGGAAATGTTCGAGCAGATGTATCGCGAGCCGTTTATTGCCCAGCGCTATCTGAACGATGTGCGTTCCGGTGACAAGCGTATCATCCTGATCGACGGTGAGCCGGTTGGTGCCATCAACCGCGTGCCTGCAGAAAGCGATGCCCGCTCCAACATGCATGTCGGCGGCCGTGCGGAAGCCACTGAGCTGACAGAGCGCGAGAAAGAAATCTGCGCACGTATCGGCTCGTCTTTGAAAGAACGCGGCTTTATTCTTGTCGGTATTGATGTGATCGGTGATTATATGACCGAGATCAATGTGACCTCGCCGACCGGTATCCGTGAGATCAAACGCTTCGGCGGCGCAGATATTGCTCAGCTGTTCTGGGATGTGGTTGAAGCGAAACGCGCTTAAATTTCATCTTTATAACTAATTGATATAATTAATAAAACACCGGAAACTCATTTGCGTTTCCGGTGTTTTTGTTTGTTGCGGTGCGGCAATTCCCCTGTTTAAACTGGTTTGTAACAGAGCGGGGAATGGCAATGATTGCACGGGTCAGTACGGTTGCTTTTCAGGGCATTGAGGCCAAGCTTGTTGATGTGCAGGTGATGGCTGCGCCGGGCAAGATGAGTATGTCGATTGTTGGTTTGCCGGATAAAGCGGTGGCTGAGAGCCGTGAGCGTGTGCAGGCGGCACTTCATGCTTCCGGCCTGTCAATGCCGGTGAAGAAAGTGACCATCAATCTGGCACCGGCGGATTTGCCTAAAGAGGGCTCGCATTATGATCTGCCGATTGCCATGGGGCTGATGGTGGCAGTCGGCGCTTTGCCGGAAGATTGTCTGCAATCTTTTGTGGTGCTGGGAGAGCTGGCTCTGGACGGTACAATCGCACCGGTGGCCGGTGTACTGCCAGCGGCGATTACTGCCAATATGCATGATCTTGGGCTGATCTGCCCGCAGGCTTGCGGGGCAGAGGCCGCATGGGCAGACGCGGAAATGCCGATCCTCAATCCGCGTAGTCTGATCGCCCTCGCCAATCACTTTCGTGGCACGCAGGTGCTGTCTCGTCCTCAGCCGGCTATGCGCAGCCTTTCTGAAGGGCTGGAGGCGATTCCCGACCTGTCGGATGTAAAGGGGCAGGAAAGTGCTAAGCGCGCGCTGGAGGTGGCGGCAGCGGGCAATCATAATCTGCTGTTCGTTGGCCCTCCGGGGTCGGGCAAATCCATGCTGGCACAGCGGCTGCCCGGAATATTGCCGCCGTTATCGCCGCGGGAGATGCTGGAAGTATCAATGATTGCCTCTGTTTCCGGCGCTTTGAATGGTGGCAGGCTCACAGATCGCAGACCGTTTCGCAGCCCGCATCATTCGGCTTCTATGGCAGCAATGGTTGGCGGCGGGCATAAAGCCAAGCCCGGTGAGATTTCTATGGCGCATCATGGTGTGCTGTTTCTCGATGAATTACCGGAGTTTTCGCCGCAGGTGCTGGATTCGATGCGTCAGCCTCTGGAGACCGGTGAGTGTATGATTGCGCGCGCCAATCATCGGGTCAGTTATCCGGCGCGGTTTCAGCTGGTAGCCGCGATGAACCCGTGCAAATGCGGTATGGCGGGAGAGCCGGGCTTTACCTGTGCACGGGGGCCGCGCTGCCGCAGTGATTATCAGGCGCGGATATCAGGGCCGTTGCTGGATCGCATTGACTTGCGGGTGGATGTGGCTGCTCTCAAGCCCTCTGATCTGATCTTAACAGGGCAGGCGGAAAGCAGCCATGCAGTGGCGCAGCGTGTGGCGCAGGCGCGGCAGATCCAGCAAGATCGTTATCAGCAGCTGGGCAACGGGCAGATTATGACCAATGCTGCCTGTCCGCCTAATCTGTTGGAGGAGGTGGCCGCACTCAGTAATGACGGCCGCAGGCTGCTTTATGATGTGAGTGAGAAATTGCGGCTCTCGGCACGCGCATATCATCGTATATTGAAAGTGGCACGCACATTGGCGGATCTGGAAGCTGCAGCGCATGTGGAGCGCCGTCATCTGGCCGAGGCTGTGTCCTATCGTACGTCAGCGGAAATGATCAGTGCCTGACCAGAGCATATCCCGAGTCGCTTATTATACAGAAGGTTTATTTAACCGCACCGACAACCAGATTAGACGGTGTTTCGATGGAAACCCAGCGGCCGGTATGATTGGCAGCCTGACGCTTGAGATAGGTATAATCGGTTTCCTGCCAGTTTTTCACGGCATCGGTCAGATTATCGAGAACGAAATCGCCGCGATCGGTGCGCACTGTCAGCACGGCATGGCCTTCGCCGTCAGGTTTGCGCAGAACTGTGATAAGAAGGGAGCTGAGCGGCAAACCGGCTTCTGCCAGTTCACGACGCTTGAGCAGAACGTAATCTTCACAATCACCGGCATTCACCGGATATGCCCAATATTCTTCCTGTCCGTAAAGTTCCATATCGGTCATCGGCTGGATACGGGCATTCACGTCAATATTGACCTGTACAATCTTCGCCCATGTGGCCTGATCAAGCTTGATCGGTGCGGTCTGGGAGAAAGTCAGATTGCATTCATTTGGCAGACGTTTGCAGAATTCATAATGGCCGATAGGCTGTGAGGTCAGGTTGCCGGTCGCCATAAAAGGACTGTTTGTTTCAGCAGCTTGTGCTGATGCGCCAAGCGCCAGTACGAGGCCTGCGGCTGACAGTGTCAGATTTTTAAAATTCACAAAACTGAACATACACAACGCCTCAGCCACAGCTACTTATTAACGAAATGTTAATATCGGTAACGGGTAAGAGTCAATTGTGCGGGGCGTGCTGCACCCGTGTTTATTAAGAAATGGTTAACGCGCGTTAAGGGGCGATGAGCCGCCCCTTTTGTCGTTTTGAGGTAAAAGCTGAATTACAGCTTGTTGTAGCAAACATTGGTGTGACCGGCGCCGACAAAGCCGAGTTTCTGCGCAGCACCCTTGGAAAGGTCGAGAACACGGCCTTTGATGAACGGGCCGCGGTCATTAATGCGGACGACCAGAGATTTTCCGTTGGTCTGATTGGTCACGCGTACTTTGCTGCCGAGCGGCAGGCTGCGGTGAGCCGCAGTCATACCTGCCGGATTCATACGTTCGCCTGATGCGGTTTTGGAAGTCAGGGCATACCAGGAAGCGCGGCCGCAATTGGCTGCCGCGGCTTCAGCCTGAGTGCTTGCAAAAGCAGAAACTAAAAAGACAGCAGCAGAAAATGCAAAGAGAGCAGGAAGGCGCTTGGCGTGGATCGTCGTCATAGGTCGTACCGGTGTCAGCACCCTGCGGTTGCACAATCTGTGTGCGAAAAGCGTGGCGCGACGGTTGTGTCAGAACGGGAATGAAATGCATGAAGAAAATTGCAACCAGTCATCCGCTCTGTCGTTATCAATAATCTGATGTAACAGAAGTTCGGGAGCTCAAGTGCAAGGTAAATGTGGCGCGGAAATGGTCATAAATGGAATATATTTTGGATTGGATTTTAGGTTAACAATCTG
>JAIRVW010000176.1 GCA_031253705.1 Brucellaceae bacterium | reverse complement strand
TGCAGGGAGCGCGCGGTCTGATCCCAGCCGCCGCCCGGATTGGCCGGTGCAATAATTGTATAATCCGCCGCATAGGCAGGAAGCGCCAAAGCGCTGGCAAAAAGCGATGCGAGTAAAAGTTTTCTCACGTCTGATCCTCCGGTGCTGCGTTGAAACGCAGGCTGTGTTTTAAAAATAAAACGCACGGGAAGGATCAGGCACATGATGCCCCCGATCAGATGACAGTATTCCTCCCCGTACTGTTAAACGCCTCCACGGATAACAGTACGGGTACTCGACCATATAAAGCTGACATGAACCTGACACAGAATGTGCATAATTCATGCCGGTTGGTGACACACAGGATTTATTGCTGGCGCAGGACCTTGTTCCATTTTTCAATCAGACGGCTGCGCTTGACCTGATCGAGATAAACCATCAGCCCCGGACTGACAGGAACGGGTTTCAGTTTGCTGCCATAGATTTCCTGCATCGTCAGTGCAGTATTCACACCGGCAACATCAGGGCTGACGGCCGGAATTTGCAACTGGCGGGCAAGGATCGTCTGGCCTTGTCGGGACATGAAAAATTCAAGGTAACGTCGTCCCAGTTCCGGTGAGGCCGCGGCCTCCGGCACCAGTCCGATACGGGACATCACCACGGTATAATCTTTCGGAAGAACAATGCCGACATCGGGATTACGGGATGCCCAGTCTGCAGCATAGGAGCCGAGAATATTATAACCGAGCACAAAACGCCCGTCGGCAACACGTTCGACAATCGCCTGACTGGTCGAATAGAGTTTGACACCTGCCGCCCCCATGGCCTGAATGACGGTCCATATATCGTCAAACTGTTCCTGATCACGCGCCATGAAGAGAAAGCCGACACCGGAGCGTTCAATATCATAGGTGCCGATACGGCCGAAAACTGCTTCGCCCCGTTCTTTGAGATAGGCCACAAATTCCGCACGGGTTGACGGCGGCTTACGGTCGGTAAATTCCGGTTTGTGATAGACAAAGACAGCAGGTTCAAAGGTCAGCGCATAGGCGGTATCGCGCCAGTTCGCCCATTCCGGCCAGCGGTCGCTCATCGGCAGAATGCTTGGCTGGGCATAGCCGTCATTGGTGAGTTTGACCTGCAAATCCATTGCGGAGGAAAATGCGAAATCGGCCGTTTTCAGCCCGTCATCCGTCTCCCGGACAATGCGTTCATAAATTTCCGTGGTGAGCATATCTTCATAGCGTACGGTGATATCAGGATTGTTTCTCTGAAAACCTTCAATCATCGGGCGGGCAAGCGGTTCGTCCAGCGAGGAATAAACGACCAGAACCGGCGCATCCTTGTTACCGCTGACTGCCGGAAATAAGACGGGAGTTGCCAGAGCGGGACTGTGCCACAGTGCCAGCAGACTGAACCCGATAAACAGCCAGAAATGATGCACGCTCTGTCCTCCCCAGAACTGAAACAACAATATTGCTAAACCGTGAGTTCTGAGATCCTTTGTCGGGATTATTTATCTGCGCGGCGCTGACATTGTTGTCATAATCATTATATGCTGCCTACGGGAGAGACAATACAGGCCGGAACACCAAAGCGTATTGCACTTTGGCTGAGCCTGAATGGCGGGGAGAGACTGGCGGCGTGCGGATTTTGCTGGTTGAAGATAATAAGGCTTTGTCGGAAGGACTGGGTGCGCTGCTGCGTGGCAGCGGCTATGCGGTTGATATTGTTGAGGATGGTGCATCTGCCCACGCTGCTGCCGCGACCGAGAATTTTGATCTGGTCATTCTGGATCTCAACCTGCCGGAAATGGACGGACTGGATGTTTTGCGTGCCATGCGCGGGCGTCACAATCAGGCTGCAGTGCTCATTCTGACAGCACGTGGTGCGCCGGAAGAACGGGTGCGCGGGCTGGATCTCGGTGCCGATGATTATATGATCAAGCCCTTTGATATCAGTGAATTTGAGGCACGGGTACGGGTTTTGCTGCGCAGGCAAGCAGGCTTGCGCCATGCACTGGTGCATTTCGGTGCGGTGACGCTGGATATGAATAGTCGTACTTTCAGTGCAGGCGGACAGCCGATTGATATTCCGGCGCGCGAACTTGGCCTTTTGGAATTGCTTTTTGTGCGTGGTGGTAAAGTGGTGGCTAAGGAAGCCATCGTGCAATCCTTAAGCGGTTTTGATCATGATCTGAGCTCCAATGCGATTGAACAATATGTCAGCCGCTTGCGCAAAAGGCTGGCAGTGCACGGGCTGACGGTCAAAACTGCGCGCGGGTTAGGATATTATTTGGACCGGATGAGTGCTGCACAACCGGTTATGGCGGCGGATATATCCGCAGACCGCCAATGAGAGATACGGCCTATTCGCTGCGTAAACGGCTACTCGGCTGGTTGCTGGTATCAACCTTTATGATCGGTCTGATTGCGCTGGTTGATACCTATCAGGAGGCTGTGAGTACCGCGAATAAAGTGGCGGATCGTGTGCTGAGCGGCTCGGCTCTGGCCATTGCCGAACGGGTTGTTGTGTCCGAACACGGTGACTTGGAGGTCGATATTCCTTATGTCGCGCTGGAAATGCTGACCTCGGCAGCGCAGGATCGGGTATTCTATCGCGTTGATGGCCCGCCGGAGCAATTCATCACCGGTTATGAAACCCTGCCGCTGTTGAAAAACCCGCAGAATGAGGATCTTGAATTTGGTGACGGGATTTATCGCGGTGAGCAGATCCGGCTGGTGCTATTGCGCCGGTCAGCATCAACGGGTGTGAACTCCGTGCCTTTCACAGTCACCGTTGCCGAGACGACGATGGCACGGCGGCAGCTGACACAGACAATCCTGCTGCGCTCGGCCTTGCGTTTGCTGTTCATGATCGTGGGAACCGCGCTGGTGGTCTGGATTGCTGTGACCTATGCCTTGCGGCCGCTTTATCGCCTGAGTGATGCGATTGCCGAGCGTAATCCGCAGGATTTGCACCCGATCAGCGAACATGTGCCCGATGAGGTGCAGGGGCTGGTGGAGACGGTCAATTTTTTCATGGTACGGTTGCAGTCAGCGCTGGATGCACTGCGCCATTTTACCGGCAATGCCAGTCATCAGCTGCGCACGCCATTAGCCGTTGTACGCACGCAGCTCGCACTGGCACAGCGTACCGGCGACCGGCAGGCTATGCTTGAGGCCGTGGCACAGGCGGATCAGGCCGTCGCTCATGCCGAGCGCATTCTGGCGCAATTACTGCTCCTTGCGAAAATTGATGCATCCGGAGATCAGGCGATGCAATTGCTTATGCCTGTCGATCTGGCGGAAACTGCGCGGCAGATTACCGGTGATTATGTACGGGACGCAGCGCTGCAGCATATCGATCTGGGCTATGACGGTGAGGACAGTCTGATCATACAGGGTGACCGGTTGTTGCTGGAAGAGGCGTTGAAAAACCTCATCAGCAATGCACTGCTTTATGCCGGAGCGGAAAGCATGGTGACCGTGCGTGTCCGCAGGCAGGATGACTGCGCCTGTCTGGAGGTTGAGGACAACGGTGCCGGTGTGCCGGAAGACAAGCTGGCACTCATCCGCAAGCGTTTTGATCGCGGTGCAACGTCGAAAAATGCGCAGCATCAGCCGCAGGGCAGCGGACTTGGCCTGTCGATTGTGGAAGAGATTGCCGCTTTGCATGGCGGGGATCTGCGTTTACAGCGGGCAAATCAAAGTAACGGATTACTGGCCATTATCCGTTTGCCGCTCAATATTTAATGTCATCCGGCCGGTTTCAATAATCAGCTGTTACACATCTGCCATTCCGGACATGTTCTTTGTTGCGTGTGATTTATTCTGTTGCAAGAGTAAGGTTTTTCACTACAACCGCTGTAACTTGAATAAAATTATCAGATTTGTATGAGCGGATGGCGGAGAGAAGAGAATGACGGATATATTAAAGCGGTTTTTTGCCTATTATCGCCCGCATAAGCTTCTCTTTGCCGTGGATTTTTGCAGTGCTGTCCTGTCAGGTCTGCTGGAGCTGGCTTTTCCCGTTGCCGTCACACTCTTCATCGACCGTTTGCTGCCGACCAATGAATGGGGGTTGATTGCGCTCGCGGCGGCAGGTCTGCTCTGCGTCTATATTTTCAATGCCGGCTTACAAGTGGTTGTGACCTATTGGGGGCATAAGCTCGGGATCAATATTGAAACCGAGATGCGCCGCAAAGCCTTTGATCATTTGCAGAAACTCTCTTTCGGCTATTTTGATAATCAGAAGACCGGTCATCTCGTGGCGCGTATGACTAAGGATCTCGAAGAAATCGGCGAGGTTGCCCATCACGGCCCTGAAGACCTGTTCATTGCGATCATGACACTGATCGGCGCTTTCATATTGATGTTCTGGCAGCATTCGACGCTGGCAATTATTACGGCGCTGATCGTGCCGGTAACCGCCTGGGTGACATTGCGTTATGGCGGGCGGATGACCACAACATGGCGGGCGCTCTATGGCCGCGTGGCAGCGTTTAATGCGCGTATTGAAGAAAATGTCGGCGGTATCCGCGTGGTACAGGCTT
>JAIRVW010000142.1 GCA_031253705.1 Brucellaceae bacterium | reverse complement strand
TCGCAGGCTCACGATCATGGCCGCTGCCGTCGGTTGTGGTCGGGCGCCATGTGCCGTCCATCGTTTCCGGCAGGAGCTTGTCCTGATAGGGCGCGAGCAACTGCTTTTCACCGTCGCTGGCCGGACGGCCGACAGATGATAATTCCGAACCCTGCCAGAAACTGGCCATACGGTCATACTGGCCGGAGAACAATGAGCGGTTTGCCCATTCAAAATCAAAGAGCTCGGAGAGCGCACGACGCACGCGGACATCTGCGAATTTCTCACGCCGTGTGTTGAACACGAAGCCGAGCATATTGGCCGGTGTGCCTTTAACGAAAGTCTCCTTGATGACTTTGCCTTGCGTTACCGCAGGAAAATCATAGGCTTTGTTCCAATGGTTCGGTGAACCGTCAATATACACATCGACAATTCCCTTCTTGAAAGCCTCAAAATAAGAGGTTTCATTGCGGAAATATTCAATCGTGATGGTATCAAAATTGTTGAACCCGACACGGCTTGGCAAATCTTTCGCCCAGTAATCCGGATTGCGCTTATAGGTAATACGCTCACCCGGTTTAACGGACTGAATAAGATAAGGGCCGCTGGCAACCGGTGGTTTCAGTGAGGCCTTGCCGAAAGTTTCCGGATCAACCGCATGTTTCGGCAATACCGGCATGGTGCTTGCCAGCAGCAGCGGGAATTCTCTGTTTGCCTTGTCGTTGAAGGTGATGCGGACGCCGCGCTCACCGGTTTTCTCGATCTTGTCGATCTGTTTCATGCGGGCGTTAAACGGCGGACGCCCTTTTTCTGTCAGAATTTCATAAGTGAAAATCACATCATCCGGCGTCACCGGTTTACCGTCAGACCAGCGGGCTTGCGGATTCAGTGTAAATTCAATGAAACTGCGCGCATCATCAATTTCAACGCTTTCGGCAAGCAGGCCATAAAGCGTGAAAGGCTCATCTGTGGAGCGCTGCATCAGCGGCTCAAACACCAGATTGCCGAAATCCCCGTCAATAAACATACCACGCGCTGTGGTACGCATGCTTTGCAGAACAAACGGATTGAGGCTGTCAAAGGTGCCGACCACGCCATAGGTGATATTGCCGCCTTTGGTTGCTGCCGGATTGGTGTATGGGAAATGCGTAAAGTCGGCTTTGAGCGCAATATCGCCATGCATGGAAAGCGCATAGGACGGCGATATATTTTGCTCTGCTGTTAGTGTTTGCGCCAGTGCGGTAATGTCCGCGAAAGGCAGGCCGGATGTGCTAAACGGAATTGCCAGAACGGAGGTTCCCAGCATGACAAGCAGATGACGCCTGTTAATGGTGCGAGGGAAGGGCATGAACGGCTGAATCATTGGTCAATCACTATCCGATAATTTTATAAGAATGCGCTGTTTTGTCAGGATTTGGTTTGGTTTTGCTGGATTTTTATTGTGTTGCAGAAAACTTCAGAAACGGTTGTCTTTTTGATTCGTATCAGATGCACTGCATAAAAATACATATTTAGCCGGAATATGCAGGAAACTGCAGAAATATAATACCCGAAATTGCTCCGCCGGTTTTGATTTTAAGGTAAGACAGTCCGGAAATGCGTTGTTTTTATAGCGCAATTCGACGCTAAAAAACTATGGTTAACAATTCTGTACTGGATAAAACTATACAGTCGGTGTAACACCGCAGGTAACGCAGTGTCACGCTGTTGCCGTATTTTATTCGCAGTCATAGGCGCGAAAATCCGGTTCACTAGCTGATCCGCAAATGGAAAGTGTTGTCTTGTCTGACAGGAAAGCAGTTCTCCGAAAGAAATAAGCGCTGTTTCTCCCTATAAAACAGTGCAATCAGAATTCAGATCAGAGTGTTGAAAGGAACCTGTTGATCATGACCAGCACGAAGACATTCGCTGCCGCATCCGCAATTGCCGGCGCCGTTGCCCTGCTTGCAACCGCGACCCTTCCGGCCACAGCTCAACAGCTGCCGCCGCAGGGATGGTTCAAGGTCTGCTCGAAGCAGGAAGATAATGATATCTGCAATACACAGAATATCGTGACTGCAGATTCCGGTCAGCTGCTGACCGCAATCAACCTGATCGAAATCAAAGGCAAGATTAATCGTAAGATTTTTCAGGTTTCTGTACCAACCGGCCGCCTGATCCCGGCAGGCATCGGCATGCAGATTGATGCCAACAAAACTATTAAAATCGAATACGGTATCTGCTTCCCTGATCGTTGTATCGCTGAAGCGCCATTGACAGACGAAATGATCAATTCGCTGAAAAAAGGCGGCAAGCTGGCGCTTACTTCCGTCAATTTCCAGAATAAGCCAAATCCGATCTCCGTTCCTCTTAAAGGTTTTTCCGAGGCTCTGACCGGTAAAGGGCTGCAGCAGAATGAACTCGAACAGCGCCAGAAAGACCTTCAGGACGCAGTTCAGAAGCGCCAGAAAGAATTTGAAGCCAAGATGAAGGCTGAACAGGAAAAGGCAAAAGCCGGTAACTGATCTGCATCACTGGTAAAATCTTCTGAAAGGGCGCCTCGGGCGCCCTTTTTTATTGGAGGAAAGAAACATGGAAAGACCTGAGCTGACAACACAACGTCTGAAACTGCGTATCTTTGAGGCGCAGGATTCAGAGGAAATGTATCGCCATATTACGCCGACACTCACCCGCTATATGGCTTGGGAGCCGCCTGCATCTTACGAAGAGTTTCTGGAGAATAAACCGCTTTGGGAAGAGCGCTTCCTGAAAGGTACGGATTATCACTTCGTTGCCAGAGACCTGCAAAGCGGTCGCTATATCGGTATTGTCGGGGTGCATAAAGCAAACAGTAATACGCCGGAATTTGGTATCTGGATGTGCGAGGATGTGCACGGACAAGGCTTTGGTAAAGAGGCTGTCACTGCCGTGTTTGAATGGGCAAAAAATGCATTACAGGCGGATTATTTCATCTATCCGGTAGCCGAGGAAAATCAGGCGAGCCGCAAGCTGGCTGAAGCTCTGGGCGGCAAACTTGTCTCTTCAGAGCCGAAACCGAAATATGTCGCTGTGACCTATCACATACCGGTTTAAAATGTCCGGAGTGAATATAGTATAATGGCCGGATATGTCCGGTCATTGTCCTGTGACTGGCTTTTTCATCATGTTTTAGCGTGGTAATTTCTGTTATATCACTTTACAGGAGTTACCTAAAATGTCCGCTCAAGATACTGCTCTGATCGTTATTGATGTTCAGGAATCCTTCCGCCAGCGTCCCGTATGGCAGGATGATATTGCCCGTCCTTTTATTCAGAAATTGCAGACGCTGATTGATGGTGCCACAAAGCGCAATATTCCGGTCGTGCAGATTTTGCATACGGATAATGATGATGTGTTTCAGCTGGAAAGCGGTTTTGTGCGCACATTAGACGAGGTGACAATCAAACCGGCAGTTTTATTCCATAAGAAGCGTCATTCTGCTCTGGTGGAAAGCGGGCTGAATATCTGGCTGACGGAGCGTGGTATCCGTAAGCTGATTATCTGTGGAATCCGAACCGAACAATGCTGCGAAACAACAACGCGCCATGCCTCTGATCTGGGCTATCAGGTGGATTATGTAACGGAAGCCACACTGACTTTTCCGATGCAGCATGCCTCGGGGCAGGTTTTCTCCGTTGAGGATATCAAAATGCGAACGGAACTGGTTCTGGCAGGGCGTTTTGCCCGAATTGCCACAGTTGAAGAAGCGCTTCAGGCTGCCTCTGCATAAGGATATGTCACTGTGAACACCACCGGCGGTACAAAGAGCAGTAAGATTATACCGGTCTATGTTGTTGTGCCGCCACATATTCTGCTGCTGGATGTGGCAGCGCCTGTGGAGGTGCTGCGCCGCGCTAATGTTGAGCAGCAGGATATACTGTTCGATTATCATTTCGTTTCGACACAAACAGAGCAGGTGAGCTCAATCGGTCTTACGGTGGCAGGGCTGGAGCCTTTGCCGGAGAACCTGCCGGATGATGCTTATATTCTTGTCTGCGGCACCATCACCGCTCCGGCGGAAGCCACCGATCCTGAACCGGAATATCGCAAGCTGGCCGCATGGTTGAAAGCGATGTTCCGGCCGTCCATGCATCTGGTAACAATCTGTTCCGGCGCTCTGATTGCTGCACGCGCCGGTTTGTTTGACGGTTATGCCTGCACCACCCATGCGCTGACGGTTGATGAATTGCGCGCGATAGCACCGGCAGCGCGTGTACTTGATAACCGGCTCTATGTGGAGGACGGTTCGCGTTATTCGAGTGCGGGTATCTCCACCGGAACTGATCTGATGCTGCATTTGGTGGCGAAATTAACATCGCCGGTGGTGGCGCTGAATATTGCCCGTTATATGGTTGTCTATATCCGGCGTACCGGCGGTGAGCCGCAATTCTCGCCATGGCTCAGCGGACGCAACCATATCCATCCGTCCATTCATCGTATTCAGGATGCAATCATTGCTGATCCGGCGCGGAACTGGTCACTGGCCGAGCTGGCGGATATTGGCTTTATGAGCGTGCGTAATCTCTCGCGTTTGTTTCAGGAACATACGGGGCTGACGGTGACGGAGTATGTCAATCTGATCCGCGTAACACTGGCCAAGGATATTCTGACCAATTCGCCGCTGGATATGGAAAATATCGCTGAGAAAACCGGCTTTACTTCAGCCCGTCATCTGCGTCGTGTCTGGTCGAAATATAATACGGTACCGCCGAGCCATTATCGCCGGATTACGGAGCAGGCGTAAGATCGCGTTGTGCTGCACCGCAAATCACGGCCAGTAATAACAGGCCAGCCGATGCCCACAAGCCGCTTGAAAGATTATGTGTCAGGTCGTTGATAAAGCCGATCAGCACAGGACCGACAATCTGCCCGATTGAGAACATAACGGTCATCATGCCGATGGCTGCTGCCCAGCCTTGCGGCGGCAGATTGCGGCGCACATAGACAGTGGTTGAGGCAACAACGGCAAAGAATGCACAGCCGAAGCTTGCTGCGGAAATCATCAGCAATGGTGTGCCGGATGAGAAGATCGGCAGCAACGATGCAATCAGGGTAATCAGTGAGAGCAGGGCGAAACCATAGCCATGCAGCACTTTTTTCTGAATACCGGCACAAACCCAAGGCGAGGAAATCGCGCCAAGCCCGATCACAAACCAGAAAGCAGATTGCAGCATGGCGCCACCGCCGGAATTTTGCACCCATGCGATCATAAAGGTCATATAGGCGATGTATCCCGCACCGACAAAGAGATATCCGGCCAGAATACCGCTCATGGCCTTGTAATCAACACGGTACGGTTTGCTTTTCTGATCCGGTTTGTAGAGCGTAATATTTTGTCCGCGTGCACCGATCAGCAGCAGCGCCAGAGGGGCGGCAATCAATGCCAGCAGCGCCCATGCATAAGGCCACGAGCCGGCACCCAAATAGGCAATCAAATAAGGAATGACGAGGCCGGACAGGAATATCCCGATACCAGGGCCTGCATAGAATATACCGAGGATAACCGAGCTGCGCTCCGGATAGCGTTGTGCCAGACCGGTTGTCAGCAGGCCGCCCGCAACAAAAGCCAGACCCGCACTGAGACCGGCAATAAACCGCAGAAAATTGAGAACAAGCACATCACGGAACACAGCACAGAGCGCGAGTGATGCAACAACAAGCCAGATATTGATGATCATCATTTTATAGGCGCTGATATAGCGCAACAGGCGTGATGCCAGCAGAGCACCTAACAAATAGCCGATACCATTGCTGGTATTCATCCAGCCTGCATCGGCATAAGACCAGTGCAGATCAGCCCGCATATCCGGCAGCACAAGCGCATAAGCAAAACGCGCAAAGCCTAACCCCAGCGCCGGAACCATTGCTAAGGCCAGAACAACGGCCAGTGCATTTTCATTTTTCTCGGGCTGAATAGTCATGCTTTGTTATTCCGGTATTATTGCATACGGGATTTATAACGGATTTATGCTGTGCCGGTGATGATTAATCTTCATGATACACAATGAAGTGATTTTTATGATCAAGAAAAAACCCCGCCTGAATGATCAGGCGGGGTTTTTTACAAATCAAGACTGATTAAGCAGCCATTGCTTTCTTCAGGTTTTCGTCGATCTTGTCGAGGAAACCTGTGGTGGACAGCCAAGGCTGATCCGGACCGATCAGCAGAGCCAGATCCTTGGTCATGAAGCCGGATTCAACGGTGTCTACGCAGACTTTTTCCAGAGTATCAGCAAAACGCTTCAGATCAGCATTGTTGTCGAGCTTGGCGCGGTGCGCCAGACCACGGGTCCATGCGAAGATCGAAGCGATCGAGTTGGTTGAGGTTTCCTCACCCTTCTGATGCTGACGATAGTGACGGGTTACAGTACCGTGTGCAGCTTCTGCTTCAACGGTCTTGCCATCCGGAGTCATCAGAACCGAGGTCATCAGGCCGAGCGAGCCGAAGCCCTGAGCCACGATGTCGGACTGCACGTCGCCGTCATAGTTCTTACAAGCCCAGACATAACCGCCGGACCATTTCAGAGCCGAAGCAACCATGTCGTCGATCAGGCGGTGTTCGTACCAGATTTTGGCTTCTTTGAACTTCTCAGCAAATTCAGCCTGATAAATTTCTTCAAAGAGGTCTTTGAAGCGACCGTCATAGGCTTTGAGAATGGTGTTCTTGGTCGACAGATAAACCGGATAGCCGCGCTGCAGGCCGTAGTTGAACGAAGCGCGTGCGAATTCACGGATGGATTCGTCAACATTGTACATAGCCATGGCTACACCGGAAGACGGTGCATCATAAACTTCGTGTTCAATGGTTTCGCCGTCTTCACCAACGAATTTGATCGACAGCTTGCCTTTGCCCGGGAATTTGAAATCAGTCGCACGGTACTGGTCACCAAATGCGTGACGGCCGACGATGATCGGCTGAGTCCAGCCCGGAACCAGACGCGGTACGTTTTTGCAGATGATCGGTTCGCGGAAAATTACGCCGCCGAGAATGTTGCGGATGGT
>JAIRVW010000101.1 GCA_031253705.1 Brucellaceae bacterium | reverse complement strand
TCTGTATGTGAGCATGGCATCATAACACAGCTTTTCTATGCAGCATGACATTGCTTAACCGCATCATGAATATCCGTTAAATTTCGATCCAAAGAGCGAAGGAGCAAATTTGCCCCTTCGCTTCACTTGTTTTGAAAGAAAAATTCATGTCCGACGCTCATGTGAAAAAATCTTCTGCGCAGGCCAAACCACTCTATCTGAATTTCGGCTTTCAGGTATTGACCGCCATGGTTATCGGTCTGCTGCTCGGTCTCATTGCCCGCAATATGGGGCCAGATATCGAGGGTAATGCCAACTGGCTTTCCGTAACACTGCAAACCATTGGTACAATCTTTGTACAGATGCTGCGCGCTTTGGTGCCGCCGCTGGTCTTCACCGCGATTGTGGCTTCCATTGCCAATCTGGCCGCGCTTAACAATGCCGCCAAGCTGGTCTGGCAGACGCTGCTGTGGTTTGCGATCACCTCGTTCATCGCCGTTCTGATAGGTATTGCCCTCGGCCTGATTATTCAGCCGGGTATCGGCTCCGGTGTGGCAGCAGAAGCCGCCAAAGCACCGGCCTCTGCCGGTTCATGGCTCGACTTCCTCAAAGGTCTGGTGCCTGCCAATATGCTCGGCCTCGAAGCCAGCACCAAACTGGGCAAAGATGCTGTCACCACTTCGCTGAATTTCAACGTATTACAAATTCTCGTAGTTGCTATCGCCTTTGGTGTTGCTGCTCTCAAAGCCGGTGAAGCCGCCAAGCCGTTCCTCGCTTTCAACCAGTCTTTGCTCGTCGTCGTGCGTAAAATCCTGTGGTGGGTTATCCGCCTCACCCCGCTCGGCACCATCGGCCTGCTTGGCCGCGCCGTTGCGCAATATGGCTGGGAAACTCTGGTTCAGCTCAGCTGGTATGCCGCAGCAGTCTATATCGGTCTGGCCATCGTGCTGTTCGTGGTCTATCCGGCTATCCTGATCTTCCACGGCCTGAAACCATCGCGCTTTTTTGCCGGTGCGTGGCCTGCAATCCAGCTCGCTTTCGTGTCCCGTTCTTCCGTCGGCACGCTGCCGGTGACAGAAGCTGTGACCGAACGCAATCTGGGTGTGCCGCGTGAATATGCTGCTTTTGCTGTACCGCTTGGTGCTACCACGAAAATGGACGGCTGCGCTGCGATTTATCCGGCAATCTCGGCTATCTTTATCGCGCAATATTTTGGCCTGCCGCTCGGCCTGCAGGAATATGTGCTGATCGCTTTTGTCTCGGTACTGGGTTCCGCAGCCACAGCCGGTCTCACCGGTGCAGTGGTGATGCTCACCCTCACCCTCTCCACCCTTGGTCTGCCGCTCGAAGGTGTCGGTCTGCTGCTCTCCATTGACCCGATCCTCGACATGGGACGCACCGCCGTCAATGTTGCCGGTCAGGCACTGGTTCCAGCAGTGGTTGCCAAGCGTGAAGGTATTCTCGATGAAGCTGTCTATAACAGCGAGAAGAATATCGACGATATCGATCCTTCCCATCTGACTGCGCAAGGCGTTGCAGCTTAAAACACACAACAAAAAAGCCGGAGTTTCCTCCGGCTTTTTTTATTCTTTAAAGGTCAACCCGCTCCGGTCGCCACATCATAAATCAGCTTCAGGTTCAGCACGATCACGATCAGCGCAACCACCCATGCGGAGAATGTCAGCCAGACAGGTGCGCGCAAAGCACCCATCTTTTTACGATCCGAGGTGAACATCACCAGCGGCACAATCGCAAAAGGCAATTGCAGACTCAGCACAACCTGACTGAGGATCAGCAAGTTAGCGGTGCCTTTATTGCCGAAAAGCAGCGTGACAATAATCGTCGGCACAATCGCAATGGCGCGGGTAATCAGACGACGCAGCCATGGCTGGATGCGGAAGTTGATAAAACCTTCCATAACAATCTGCCCCGCCATTGTCGCGGTCACAGTGGAATTCAGCCCCGAACACAGCAGTGCCACACCAAACAGGATCGGTGCCAAAGTGCTGCCAAGCAGCGGTGCCAGCAATGCTTCCGCCTGCTCAATTTCCACCACATCAGTACGGCCGACTTTATGAAATGTCGCCGCCGCAAGAATAAGGATCGAGGCATTAATCGCCAGCGCCATCATCAGAGCAATGGTGGAATCCCATGTGGAATAGGAAATCGCCTCACGCTTTTCCTGCAAATTATGCCCGTAATTTCGCGTCTGGATAATACCGGAATGCAAATAGAGATTATGCGGCATCACCGTTGCGCCGATAATCCCGAGCGACAGATAGAGCATTTCCGGATTGGTCACGATTTCTGTTGTCGGCGCAAAGCCGCGTACCACCGCACCCCAGTCCGGATCGGCAAGCACGATCTGCATGAAGAAACACACCGCGATAATGCCAAGCAGCACAATTACATAGGCTTCGACCCAGCGAAAACCCTTGCTCTGCATATACAGCACAACAAACACATCAAGCGCTGTAAGCAACACACCAAGTTCCAACGGCATACCGAACAGCAAATTGAGCGCAATTGCCGTACCGATCACCTCGGCAAGATCGGTGGCGCAAATCGCAATCTCCGCACCGATCCAGAGAAACCACGCCACAGCCGGAGAATAGGCATCACGGCAGGCCTGTGCCAGATCGCGCCCTGTAGCCACGGCCAGACGCGTGCAAAGCGACTGCAACAGAATAGCCATGATGTTAGAGATCAGCGCGACAACCAGCAGCGTATAGCCGAATTTCGAACCACCGGCGATGGAAGTCGCCCAGTTACCGGGATCCATATAGCCCACAGCCACCAGATAGCCGGGCCCGACAAAGGCTGCGAATTTTCTCCAGCTCCTGCCCTGCTTCGGCACGGCAATGGAACTATGGACTTCTGCAAGAGATTTGGCGCTTTGTTCAAGTCGCCAGCCGGAAGTAGTCTCTGCACTTTCCGGCAACGGGAATTCATTTTTCTTCATGAAAGATCTTCATATGCTAGTGAGCCGTAATGAAACTCATTTGCAACTAGATAGCAGCATCCAGATTCCGTCAAGAAAAATCAAATGTCTGTATTGTGACACATTAACACTGTAGCAAAAATGCCGGCTCAGAAAACTGAACCGGCATTGCCTGTTTAAAATCCGTTATTTCGGCTTACCCTTTTCCCACATCACATCGCCGCGATAGAGCGGCACTGTCGCAATGGATGTTTTGGCGGAACCGTCCTGCACCTGTGAGGCATGCGCCAGATAAACCAGCGTATTATTTTTCTGGTCATAAATGCGGGTTATCACCAGTTTTTTCCAGATCAGACTGGTGCGCTCGGAGAAAACGCGCTCGCCGCTTTTGCCCAGCTTGATATCGCCAATGGTGATCGGCCCTGTCTGCTCGCAGGAGATCGACGCATTGGACGGGTCTTCAAACCAGTTGCCTTTCTGCAGCCGGTCAATCATCCCGCGCGAAAAAGATGCCAGATGGCAGGTTACGCCCTGCACTTTCGGATCCTGAACCGCATCGATCACAATATCATTGCCGAACCAGTCCACGCCAACCTTACCGATTTCCTCCGCCTGCGCCATGTTTACGCTTGTCAAAGGAGACAAGGCCAGCATTGCGCCCAGAGCTGTAACGGTCAGAAATTGTTTCATAAACATCTCCTGCATTCAGGTTTGAATCATCCATGGCAATTGTGGGGTGCCCTTACACATCCTCCGCCAAAGGCAGCCACTTATCGAGAAAAGCATTAATCTCCATAGTCTGAATATCCGGCAGGGCTTTATAGATCAGCTCCACCGGCCAGTCCCACCATGCACTCGGCAACAGGCGCTCAACCGTCTTTTCATCAAAACGAGGCCGCAGAATTTTCGCAGGCACTCCCGCAGCAATCATATAGGGCGGCACATCCTTGGAAACCACGGCATTAGCGCCGATCACCGCACCGGTACCGATACTCACACCGGGCAAAATCACGGCTCCATGACCGATCCAGACATCATTGCCGATTGTCACGCGTCGGGAGGAGCGATGCGCACGATAATCCATATCCACGCCGATATTGCGGAAATATTCATTCGGCCGGTAGGTCATTTTATGCATGGTCAGGCGCTGCATCGGATGTTCAAGCGCATTAATCCGCGCATTGGAAGCAATCGAGCAAAAATGGCCTATTTCGGCATAAATCCCCTCGCCGTTGCGCTCCATATAAGTGAAATTGCCGATCTTCACATCACGCAGGATCACCCGCTCACCGATTTCGGTATATTGCCCGAGCTTCACGGATTTCAGCTGGGAACTCGGATGAATCTTCGGCTGCGCATCACGCGAAAACTGCAACACATCCTCACTCATCATATTTTATTCCCGCATATATTTAATTTCAAAAGTTTCTGAAATTTCGTTAAAGACAAGAAAATCACGCAGACAACCTTTGCCAAATGTTTCCGAGCCAGCTATAACATTAATATGACGACAGCTGACAGACAGGCCGGCAGGCAAGACAACAAAAAATTGCTCTGGGTTAGCGGCGCGGTATTGCTTGCCGCATTGACCGCCGGTGCTTTGTTTGCAGGCTGGATGAATTACAGCGACACCATATTCATGACCATGCTCATGGATGGTATTTCATGGTGCTTCTGAGGATCAGATTTCATGCGTAAATATCTTCCCCTTCTGGTGCTGTTCGTAGCGGCCTTCACTATTGGTATTGTCAGCTTTCAGGCCTATCGTGACAAACAAATGGCCTCCGGCGAAGAGAGCCCCTATGGCGGCGCATTCAAGCTTGTCTCTATGAATGGCAGTGAGATCACTGATCAGTCGCTGCGCGGCAATCCTTCAGTCGTGTTTTTCGGCTATACGCATTGCCCTGTTGTCTGCCCGACCACATTGTTTGAACTCGACGGCTGGCTGAAACAGCTCGGCCCTGAAGGTGAAGCTATTCGCGGCTATATGGTCACCGTTGATCCTGAGCGTGACACACCGGAATATATTCAGAAATACATTACCAATGTCTCCGACCGTATCACCGGTATTACCGGCGATCCGAAAGACATTGCCGCTATGCTGAAGTCTTACAATATCTACGCCAAAAAAGTGGATGAAGACGGCGAGAATTACACGATGGATCACACCGCATCCATTCTGCTTCTCGATAAGAACGGCCGTCTGCGCTCCACCATCGCCTATGGCGAACCGTCAGAAACAGCAATTTCCAAGCTGAAACGTCTGGCAGCAGGCTGATTACAGCGGATAGCATTCGCATCTGACCAAGCTTCGTGATAGAGCAGTTTTCCTGAGTAAGGAAACTGCTCTATTCTTTTTTATAACTCAAATTCAGAGAACCCATATGGCACAGTACCGCTTATATCTCACACGGGACAAAGATCAGGCTGAGCAGATTTTCGATCTGCTGGAACCGGTATTTGAAGAAGACGGTCTGCCGCTGGCAAATACTGAGATTGATGAAGACAAGCAGATTTATGAAATCTCGCTTTATACCGAAGATAAGGCCGGAGCTGACGCAGCCCTGCCGCGCATGGCCGCTTGTCTGGGACTGAAGCCTGATGAAATCGGCGTGGAAGAACTGCCGGATATTGACTGGGTTCTGCACTCCCTTGAAGGCCTGAAACCTGTGCGCGCCGGTCGTTTCTTCGTGCACGGCTCCCATGACCGCGACAAGCTGCAGGACGGCGATATCGGTATTGAAATTGATGCAGGTCTTGCTTTCGGCACCGGCCATCACGGCACCACCGCCAGCTGCCTTGAAATGATTGAGGAAGTAGTTGCGCGGGAAGAGCCGAAGAATGTACTCGATCTCGGCACCGGTAGTGCGGTTCTGGCCATTGCAGTTGCAAAATTGCGTGATATTCCGGTTCTCGCCACTGATATTGATCCTGTTGCGGTCGATGTGGCGCAGGAAAATGTTGAGAAGAACGGCGCGGAGAAACAAGTATCCACCCTCACCGCCACCGGCTTTGACAATCCGGCAATGCAGGCACGTGCGCCCTTTGATCTGATTGTTGCCAATATTCTTGCCAATCCGCTGATTGAACTGGCTGGTGAGATGCGCCAGCATGTGAAAGATAACGGCTCGCTGATCCTGTCCGGCATTCTGGAAACGCAGCGCGACAGCGTTCTTGCGGCTTACGAAGCTGCAGGCATTGAACATCACAAAACTATTTACAAAGAAAGCTGGGTTGCTCTTCACCTCAAGCCAAAGCTCTGATTATAATCGGAGAAAGAGGGATATATTCAGGATCAGAATCTCATGTTTCAGAACTTTGAAGTCAGCAGCAATCCGGCAACCGGTGCGCCGCGCGTCGCCAAATTACGCGAGGAACTGAACCGTCTGCAGCTGGACGGTTTTCTTGTGCCACGCGCCGATGAGCATCAGGGCGAATATGTTCCGCCCCGTGCCCAGCGCCTTGGCTGGCTGACTGGCTTTACCGGTTCTGCCGGTGCGGCACTGATCCTGAAAAATAAAGCCTATGTCTTTGTCGACGGGCGCTACACCTTGCAAGTGCGCACCCAAACCGATCCGGCTGTATTTGACATTGAAAGCCTTGTCGACAATCCGCCTGCCACATGGCTGGAGAAAAACGGCAAAGGTCTGGTGATCGGTTTTGATCCCTGGCTGCACACAATTGCAGAAACCCGCGCGCTGAAAGCCGCACTCGAGGCACAGGGCGGCCAGCTCGTTCCCGTGCAGGACAATCTGGTTGATCTGGTCTGGACTGACCAGCCTGCGGCTCCATTAGAGCCGGTGAGCATTCAGCCGCTGCAATATGCCGGTCAGGAACCACGTGCCAAACTGAACAGCCTGAGTGAAGCAGTTGAGAACAGCGGTGCCACCGCTACCATTCTGACAGACCCCGCCTCCATCGCATGGGCATTCAATATTCGTGGCCGTGATGTCAGCAACACACCACTGCCTTTGAGCTTTGCACTGATTGCGGCTGACGGTGGGCACATTCTGTTCATTGATAAGCGTAAGCTGCCGATTGAAACCGAAGCCTATCTCACACAACTGACCAAAATCGTTGCTCCAAATCAGATGGAAAACACACTGGCTCAGCTAGCAGCTGAAGGCGCAAGCTTCATGCTTGATCCGGCACTGGCTGCGGAAAAGCTGCGTA
>JAIRVW010000076.1 GCA_031253705.1 Brucellaceae bacterium | reverse complement strand
TGAGCGATGCATAAGGATCCTGAAAGACCATCTGAGCCATCTGTGCCCGCTCAAGACGGCTCGGGCCTTTTTCTCCGGTAATCGGCTTACCTTCGAAATAAATCGTTCCCGAAGTCGGTTTTTGCAGACCAAGAATTGTCAGAGCCAAAGTGGATTTACCGCAACCGGATTCCCCCACAATGGACAGACACTCACCTTTATACAGATCAAGGCTGAAATTATTGACCGCCCGCACGGCCTGTTTTGACTGGCGGAACAAACCGGCAGCCACCGGAAAATGGACATTGAGATTTTCAATACGCAACAGCGGCGTGTTCTGATCACTCATGATGATAACACCTCACGAAACCGCGTTTGGATTCAGCATCCCCGTTCTGCACAATTGCATTCTGTTCCAACGCTGTTTGCGACGGAACTTTGCTCAGGCAGATATCCGTTGCACGGTCGCAGCGCGGCTGAAACCGGCAGCCCTTCGGAAAAGCAGAAATAGACGGCACCACGCCTTCAATTTCCTGAAGACGTTTGCGCTCTTCAGGCTTACGCTGCCCCAGAACCGGCAGCGAGCTCAAAAGCCCGTGGGTATAAGGATGCGCCGGATGATTAAACAGATCCGCAACCTTTTGCTCTTCCACCAGATGACCCGCATACATAACACCGACGCGTTTGCACATTTTGGCAATCACACCGAGATCATGGCTGATCATCAGCACGGATGTTCCCCGCGATGAGCACAATTCCTGCATCAGCTTGAGGATTTCCGCCTGAACGGTCACATCCAATGCCGTTGTCGGCTCATCGGCAATCAGCAGATCCGGATTACAGGCCAAAGCAATCGCAATCATCACACGCTGGCGCATACCGCCGGACATCTGATGCGGATAGTTTTTGGCACGGCTTTCGGGTGCCGGCACATGAACCTGTGCCAGTGCCTCAATCGCTTTCTTCTCGGCCTCATGCCATGTTGCGCCCTGATGGAGCACAAACATTTCGGCAATCTGCCGTCCCACTGTTGCCAGCGGGTTAAGCGCCGTCATCGGCTCCTGAAAAATCATCGCAATCCGGCTGCCGCGCAATTTACGCATATCGCGGCTACTTAATTTACGCAGATCCTGCCCTTTGAAGAGAATTTCGCCGGAGCTAATTTCCAACGGGCGGTTCAGCAAGCCCATAACCGACAAAGAGGTGATGGATTTACCGCAACCGGATTCCCCCACCAGACCGAAAGTCTCACCGGCACCGATCGAGAAGGAAACATTCTCAACCACGTTGAAGCGGGTTTCGCCGGAAACCATATCGATATGCAGATTTTTGAGCTCTAATAGTGGCGCATCATTCGTCATTTTGCTCATGATTTGCGGCTCCTCATATGCGGATCCAGCACATCACGTAAGCCGTCACCAAACAGGTTAAGACCCAGAACTGTCAGGAAGATTGCAAGTCCGGGGAAAATAGCTGCCCATGGCGCAATCGCAATCAGCTCACGCGCATCGGTCAGCATGCTGCCCCAGCTCGGGAACGGCGGGCGAATACCCAGTCCCAGATAGGAAAGAGCCGCCTCCGCCAGAATAGCATCGCCCATGCCGAGCGTGCCAATCACCAGAACGGGGCCGATCATATTCGGCAGGATCTGAGTGATCATAATGCGGATATCACTATAGCCCAGTGTTTTTGCCGCCTGCACATAGCCCTGCTTTTTCAAAGACAAGGCAGAGGAGCGGGCAATACGGCAGGTCCATGACCAGTTGGTCAGGCCGAGTGCGATCAGCAGACTGCCGAGACCTGGGCCGAGAATCGCCATAATCGCCAACGCAAAAATCAGCGACGGGATAGACAGCATCACATTGGTCAGACCGCAGACGAAATCATCCCAGCGGCCGCCGAAATAACCGGCGGAAATCCCCATAGTCAGACCAATCAGCGTATTGATGATCTGTGAAACAATACCAACGGTCAGCGAAATACGCGCACCGTAAAGCACACGGCTGAATACATCGCGTCCCTGCGCATCGGTACCGAACCAGAAATCACCATCCGGCGGCAGTTCCGCATTGATCAGATCCGCGTCCAGCACAGGATTATAATGAGCGAGTAAAGGGGCGAAAATACCGGCGGCCAGAATAACCACACAGAGCACTCCGCCGAATAACAGATTGAAACGTAATCTCATGGGGCTACTCGTGGCTGATGCGCGGATCAATAACCGCATAAAGAATATCGACAATCGTATTGATGATCAGAAACCACAAAACGATCATGAGGATAGCACCCTGCACCACCGGAATATCGCGCATCGACACGCTGTCCACCAGCAGAGAACCAAGCCCCGGCCATGAAAACAGTTTTTCGATCACCACGGCTGCGCCCATCAGCGAGCCGAATTGCAGACCGACAGTGGTGATAATCAGAACCAGCGCATTACGCACCAGATGCCATGTGACAAGACGATAGGCATTCATACCTTTGGAACGGGCGGTACGGATAAAATCCGCGCCCATCACTTCCAGCACTGCAGCACGGGTTGTACGTGCCAGCAAAGCCAGCGGCGCAACACTTAAGGTGACTGCAGGGAGAATAAGATTGCGGATACCACCGTCACCATAGCCAAAGCTCGGCAACCAGCCCAAAGTCAGCGCGAAGAAATACATCAGCAGCAGACCGAGCCAGAACTGCGGCAATGACAAGCCGGAAACCGCGCCAATCATCGTAATTGTATCTAATATGCTGCCGGGTCGCAGCGCCGCGATAAAGCCAAGCGGCACACCGATCAGAACCGCGAGTGTCATTGCGGCAATCGCCAGTTTCATGGTTGGCCACATCCGCTCCGTCAACACCTGCGTTACCGGCTGACGGGTACGAAATGATTTGCCTAAATCAAACTGCACCAGATTAACAATATAAGAGCCGAACCGTTCATAAACCGGCCTGTCGAGACCGAATTCCTTGTTCATCTGCTCAACGACTTTAGGGTCATTACGCCCTTTACCGTCGGCAATCTGGCTGGACGTAAAACTGCCCGGAATAACACTGAAAATGACGAAGATAATCAGAGACACCGCCAGAATGGTCGGGATCATCTGCAAAACTCGTCTGATAATAAATCGAAGCAACCTGTGTGCTCCTTCCTCCGGTATATCGGGGAAACGAAACCATCTCTGCAAGCCGTCAATCACACGGATTGATTATGCTCCGTCTCAGGATGATACCGATATGCGACAAAACTAAACTTCAGACCATGTGCGGAAAGCTGAAATAACGCTCCGGTCTCATGCCCTGAAGACTGCAACGGAGCCGGAGAACGGATAACCGCTCTCCGGCACGCCTTATGATCAGACCTGATTGCGCTTAGCGGCCGGCTGGCACGCTGTCGTCAACCCAGAGTTCCTCATAAGACTGAATTGCAAGTTCGGCAGAGTTTGGCTGCAGGCCATGCAGCCATGGCTGATAGGCAATGACCGCTTTGTTGTAGTTGAAGAACCAGAACGGCGCTTCATCCTGCAGAATATTATTGGCTTTGCGCAGCAATTCGTTGCGCTCGTCCTCGGACTTGGTCTGCTGCGCAGCCTCATACAACTTGTCAAATTCAGCATTGTTGAATTTGGTGTAGTTACAAGACGACTGCGGTGTCTTGGAATAGAAGCACTGCAGCGCAGTCAGAGGGTCCGGACCGCTTTCCAGCGACCAAAGGAAGGACTGGAAGTCGCCGCCCGGCACAACCTCAGACAGAACAGCTGCTTCAACCGGCTTGGTCTTCAGCTTGATACCGACTTTTGCCAGCATCGGAATGATGGCTTCCGCAATGGTCAGACCGTAGCTTTCATTCTGCGTTGCAGTGACTTCAAATTCAAAACCATCCGGATAGCCGGCTTCAGCAAGCAGAGCTTTCGCTTTTTCCGGATCATAAGGATATGCTTTAGCATCCTTATCAAAAGCCGGTGAAGACAGCGGCAACCAGCTCACAGCGCGATAGGCTTTGTCTTTTGCCAGACGCTTGATGATCAGATCGGAGTCAATTGCGTAATTGATCGCCTGACGTACACGTTTGTCCTGCAGCGGCTTAACATCGGTGTTGAAGCCCATAGCGCGAGTATAAACTTCAGCCACTTCCAGAATGTTTTTCGACAGTTCCGGATCAGCTTTATAGGTCACATATTGTGCAGGTCCGAGAACCGAAACATCCACTTCCTTATTACGGAAAGCAACGTCACGGGCTGCGGCTTCACCCATCAGCATAATGTTGATCTTGTCAGCATAAGGCTTGTCTTTGAGGTAGAATTTATCCCACTTCACAACGGTCAGACGTGACCCCGGCACATATTCCGAGAATTTATAAGGTCCGAGACCAATCGGATTGCTCTTGAAGCTGTCTTTATCCGCTTCCCCGTCCGGATAAATCACAGTGCTCGGCTGCATGAAAATAAAGCCCGGATTCAGTGCTTCATTCAATGTGATTTCGAGCGTGAA
Source organism: Brucellaceae bacterium (assembly GCA_031253705.1). Classification (GTDB taxonomy): domain Bacteria; phylum Pseudomonadota; class Alphaproteobacteria; order Rhizobiales; family Rhizobiaceae; genus Pseudochrobactrum. Next base: position 151 of record JAIRVW010000076.1, on the reverse strand, counting down.
ATCATCAACCTTTTTCAAGCCTTCGATTTCCTGAGCTTTGCCTTCGGAATAAGCATCAGCGCCTTTAATATTGCTGACATAACGGGCGCCGGTATAGGCTTTGCCCGGTGTCATCGCGCGCTTATAGCTGTAGATGATATCATCTGCAGTC
>JAIRVW010000075.1 GCA_031253705.1 Brucellaceae bacterium | reverse complement strand
CAGCCTGTGCCATTGAAACCTTTCGCCCGCAGGCGGATTTTGCCCAACAAAGCTCGGCGCATATCTGGGCATCGATCTGCAAGGCTGTGAAAATCGCTATGTCTGAAGCCGCAATCACTGCCGACAGCGTTGCCGGTATCGGCTTTGATGCCACCTGTTCGCTGGTTGTTGCGGATGCGGAAGGCAAGTCGGTCACTGTTAGCCCGAAAGGCGAGCCGGATCATGATGTTATCCTATGGATGGATCACCGTGCGATCAATGATGCCGAAGAGATCACCGAAATTGGCGGCAAGGTGCTGAACCATGTCGGCGGTCGCATGTCGCCGGAAATGGAGCTGCCGAAAATCCGCTGGTTCAAGCGTGAACTGCCCCAGAGCTGGACGCAGACTGCAGCTTTCTGGGATTTGCCCGACTGGATGGTGCATCGCGCGACCGGCACCGATATGCGCTCGCTTTGCTCGCCGGTTTGTAAATGGACTTATCTCGGCGATCGGGGTAACGCCGGAGAAGGCTGGGATAGTGCATTTCTTGAGAATATCGGCCTTGAAGAACTGCGTGACGACAATTTTGCAGCCATTGGCAACCGCTTTGGTGCGGCTGGTGAACTGGCCGGACAATTGTCGGAACAGGCCGCAACGGAGTTTGGTCTTAAAGCCGGTATTGCCGTTTCCACCGGCCTGATTGATGCTTATTCCGGTGCGCTCGGTACGCTGGCAGTTGAGGACAATGCCGGTGTGAGTGCAACAGAACAGCGTCTGGCGCTGATCGCCGGTACATCCACCTGCCATATTGCGCTGAGCAAAGAGCCGGTTTTTGTCTCCGGTGTCTGGGGGCCATACTATTCAGCTCTGCTGCCTGATCTCTGGGCGAACGAAGGTGGTCAGTCGGCAGCTGGTGCTTTGATTGATGCGGTGATTGCGCGTCATGCGGTATCTGTGAAACTTGCAGCAGAAAATCCGGGGAAGCGCATTGCTGATCTGCTGGATGCGCATCTGGCTAAAATGGCTGAAGAAACGGCAACTCTGACCCGCCATCGTCATGTGCAGCCGGATTTCCACGGCAACCGCTCACCGCTGGCGGAAAGCTGGCGCAAAGGCGCGATTGTCGGTCTGACACTGGATCACGAATTGGATGATCTGGCACTGGATTATCTCGCCACCATTCAGGCGCTGGCCTATGGCACAAGGCACATTCTTGAAGAAATGCGCCATGAAGGCATAGAGATTGATACGCTGGTGGTCTCCGGCGGTCTGGCGCGTAATCAGCTTTATTTGCGCGAGCATGCAGACGCTACCGGTTGTCGTGTGCTGGTGCCGGAACAGGCCGAGCCAGTGCTGCTGGGTTCTGCCATGCTTGGTGCTGTTGCCAGCGGTGATTTCGCGAACTTGCCGGAAGCAATGGCAGCGATGAGTGGCAAGGGTGAAGTGCTGGAGCCACGTAGTGGTGAAATCGCTGGCTATCACGATGCAAAATATCTGGTCTATCGCCGTATGCAGATGGATTATGCCGATTACGCAGAACTGATGGATGAAAATCCGGTTGTTTATGATGAAGATGAAACTGAGTCTGATTTAACTGCTTGACCTTACTATCGTGGGAACCTTTATCCTGCTTATCAGTTGATAAGCAGGAGAGGTTTTTATGGCACAGACTGCATCGCATACAGCCCATGCGCATGATGCACATCACGGGCATCATCATGGCGGACATGAAAGCGGTAATCGGGTTAAAGACCCTGTTTGCGGGATGATGGTTGATCCGGCTGCAGACAAGCCGCACATGGCCTAGAAGGGGCATGAATATCATTTCTGCTCGGATAGTTGTCACAGTAAATTCAAAGCCGATCCCGAGAAATATCTCACTGCACAATCTGCCGCTGCGCCTTCAATTAAAGGGGCGCAATATACCTGTCCGATGCATCCGGAAGTTATCCGTGATGAACCGGGCTCCTGCCCGATTTGCGGTATGGCGCTGGAGCCGGTTATGCCGTCGCTTGATGACGGGCCTAATCCTGAATTAGTGGATTTTACACGCCGTTTCTGGGTGAGTGCGATCTGTTCCGTTCCCTTGTTGATCATCACTATGGGGCCGATGGTCGGTCTTTCTGTGCGTGAGTGGATTGGCGAACAAACGGCTTTATGGCTGGAGTTTTTGCTGGCGACGCCGGTGGTGCTCTGGGCAGCGCTGCCGTTTTTCAAACGCGGGGTCGACTCGTTTAAAAACCGCAGCCCGAATATGTGGACGCTGATTATGATCGGTGTCGGAGCCGCCTATCTTTACAGTGTGGTTGCTGTGCTGTTTCCGGAAATGTTCCCGCAATCTTTCCGTGGGCATGGCGGCTCGGTTCCGGTTTATTTTGAGGCTGCTGCCGTTATTGTCACGCTGGTCTTTCTCGGTCAGGTGCTGGAACTGCGTGCCCGCGAGCGTACCGGCTCGGCGATCCGCGCTTTGCTTGATCTGGCGCCGAAAACTGCACGCCGTATTGCTGCTGATGGCAGTGAAGCCGATGTGCCTCTGGATGAAGTACAGGTAGGTGACAAGTTGCGTATCCGCCCCGGTGACAGCATGCCGGTGGACGGTATCGTGGTGGAAGGTCGCTCCTCCGTTGATGAGGCCATGATTACCGGTGAACCGGTGCCGGTTGAAAAGACCGAAGGCGATAAAGTCATTGGCGGGACGGTGAATAAAAACGGTTCTCTGGTCATGCAGGCA
>JAIRVW010000010.1 GCA_031253705.1 Brucellaceae bacterium | reverse complement strand
CAGAAAATGCGTGAGATTACCGCCAAGCTGATCGCAGATATAGCCGCCTTCCTGCACGATGACAGTCGACAGATTCAGGCTTGCACATTTCTGCGCAATCTTTGTGAAACCGGCCTCATTCACAGTAAAACCGCCGAACGGGTCATGCTCGGAAGCATCAAGACCGAGCGCCACGACAAGAGCCCCCGGACGATAGGCACGGATACGATCCAGCGCCAGATCCAGCGCGTCCAGAAACTCCTGATTACCGGAACCACGCGCCAAAGGCAGATTGTAATTATACCCAAGCCCTGCGCCCTCGCCGCGCTCAGAGGCATGCCCCCAGAAGAACGGATAAAAGACAGACGGATCAACATGGATGGAAACCGTCATCACATCGGCACGGTGATAGAAAATGCCCTGAGTGCCATTGCCATGATGCAGATCAACATCAAGGATCACCACACGATCATGGCTCTCACGCATAATTTGCGCAGCAATCGCGGAATTATTCAGAAAGCAAAACCCGCCTGCCATATCGGCATAGGCATGGTGTCCGGGCGGGCGGCATAGCGCATAAGCTGCAGGCTCGCCATTCTGCACCAGCTTCGCAGCTTCAATCGCTGTCTGCGCGCTCCAATAGGCGGAATTCCATGTATCAGTAGCAATCGGGCAAGCCGTATCAGCCATATGATAGCCTGCGCGGCCAACCGGTGATGCCGGATAGGAAAAATCGCGGCGGTTCGGATGGATATTCGGAATAACCTCATCGGATGCGCCGCTGATCGTCTGCCACTGACTATAGATGACTTGTAAGAATTCCAGATATTCAGGGCTATGCACAGCGCTGACCGGTGCCAGACCATGATCCTGCGCTGCAATCATTGCAAGACCGGCATCACCGGCACCGGTTAAAAGCCGCTGAATACGCTCAGGCACTTCCGGATTAGGCTTGCGGGCACCGGCCGATAAGAACATCGCCGGATTATGCGCGCGCTGAGGCTCCGCAAAGGTAAATTTCATAAATCAGTTTCCTCCTCATAGGACTCTGATTGTTACCGGATTCCTCCCGTAAAGAAACCTCTGTGTAATCCGTATTTTATGTCCTATATGTTGCCGCAGGTGCAGCCTCAGCGATAAAGAATAATCATCAGCGTTATGAATTATTTGAATTTCAGAATCTGTCACAGACAGCGCATAACCAGATAAAACAACAGGATTCAGAATGGGTATCCCAGCGTCCGTCGCCCCGAAACAGGCGTCAACAATCTATTCCGTTCAGATTTTACGCGCTGTTGCTGCCTCGCTGGTTGTTGCAGATCACAGCCTCATTCATATTTTTTCCGTTTATGATGTACCGCAAATCTATCATGCAATGGCATGGAAACTTGGCGGTATCGGTGTCATGATTTTCTTCGTTATCAGTGGCTTCGTTATGATGCTGACCAATGACGGAAAATTTGGCCGGACTGGTGAAACGTCCCGTTTTATCATCAATCGTATTATTCGTATTGTGCCGCTCTATTGGGCTATGACATTTGTTGCTGCTGCCCTGTTTATCGCTACAGCAACCAAAGACATTTCAGTTTCGTACTTATTGAAATCCATGTTCTTTTTAGTTGCTGTGAATCCTGACAGCGGGACAATCATGCAGCCTGTCTTAGGTCCTGGCTGGACGCTCAATTATGAAATGTTTTTCTATCTGAGCTTTGCACTCTGTCTGGCGCTTCCCAAGCGTTTAGCACTGACAGGCTTTACAACAGTGATGCTGGCCTTGGTTCTTTGGGGGATGAATTCATTGTCATCCGCTGAGATCAACGATCCTCAGACAATATTCGGATTTTATGCCAATCCGTTACTGTTGCTCTTTGTCAGCGGTGTCTGGCTTGGTGTGATTTATAAAAAATTTGCACTGCAACAAACCACCAATATCAGCCTGATCTGGATGTTTATTGCCGTAATCGCAACCATAGCATTTGGCTGGATGACACATAAAAGCAGCTGGCCGGTATATCTGCAGCCTCTCGAATATGTCCTGCCGTTTCTTTGTGTGGCTATCGCTCTGCTCTGCCGGTTTAAGCCGGAAAACTTAACTGCACGTATCAGCGTATTGCTTGGTGAAGCGTCTTACAGCATTTATCTCAGCCATATTCTGACGCTGGCAATTATCCGTAAGATTGTGCCGGTTACACCGCTCTACGGCACGCTATATTTCGCGATTGCCTTTATCGGATCAACAATCACCGGTGTGATAATTTACAAGATGATTGAAATGCCGCTGACGGATTTTTGCCGCAACCTGATCAAAAACAAACGCAAAACTATCAGCCTCGCGAAATAAGCACCTGTTGTGGCTGCTCTAAAGCATGTCGCAGCTAAATGGGCTCATTTGAGCTACCGCGAACATGCGACAACTAAGAAAAACTAGGGCGAGCGCCATGAGTAGGATTAAGCGCGACACGCTCTAGTATGCAGCCACTTCGAATACCAGACCATCAAAGGCCGGTTCGACATTTTCCGGTACTGCGGCGCGCACTTCATCATAATCCAGCGGCACGTGCATATGAGTGAGAATAGCGTGGCGTGGTTTGAGACGCGCAATCCATTCCAGCGCCTCATCAAGGCTGAAGTGGCTCGGATGCGTTTTATATTGCAGCGCATCAATCAGCAAAACATCCAGATTTTCCAAAGAGGTTGCCGTTTCCGGCGGGAATGCATTCACGTCCGAACAATAAGCAACATCGCCGATACGGAAGCCAAGGCTGGTAATATCACCATGCACCATCGGCATCGGCTGAAAACGGATTGAACCACCTGCCCCGTCCACGTCAAAAGCTTCTATATTGGTGATTTCATGCGCTCTGAGGATCGGCGGATAGCTGGAGCCGTAAGGTGTCGCAAAACAATAGCTAAAGGCCTCATAAAGCCGGTTGAGCGTGAACCGGTTGGCATAGACCGGCATCAGCTTTTTATTGTCCAGCATAAAACTGCGCAGATCATCGATACCGTGAATATGATCAGCATGGGGATGCGTATAGACAACAGCGTCAATATGATTATCAGGCTTACCCGTCAGTCCGTCAATGATCTGAGAGCGGAAATCCGGCCCCGTATCAATCACCACGCGCGTCGTGCCGGTGCTGCTGACGCGCTCAACCATAAGGGATGCGCGGCGGCGGCGGTTTTTCGGATTGGCCGGATTGCACTTGCCCCAATCGCCGTTCGGACGCGGCACACCCGGAGATGAGCCGCAACCGAGAACCGTAAAGCGATAGAAGTCAGACATATGCCAGTTCCGCTTTTATACGCCTTTTAATATTTAAATATCAAAAGGTTGAAATGTTTTTCTGATAGTTTGAACAAGCACTATCAGCGCGAGATTTTAGTGAACAGGCGCAGTACATTCTCACCGGTGATCCGGCGGATATCCGCATCGCTCACACCAATCACATCGGCCAGTACCGCAGCTGTATGCGCCACATAGGATGGCTCGTTGCGCTTACCGCGATGCGGCATCGGTGCCAGATATGGTGCATCGGTCTCTACCAGCAGACGATCATGCGGCACGATTTTTGCGGCTTCGCGAATTTCAGCAGAGTTCTTGAAAGTGATGATCCCTGAGAAAGAGACATAGCCACCGAGCTCAACACCCGTACGCGCCAGCTCAATACCCGACGAGAAGCAATGGAGAATAAACGGGAACGCGCCTTTGGCGGTTTCCTCACGCAG